>JAKCCP010000176.1 GCA_021841985.1 Pseudomonadota bacterium
GGGCACCTCACTGGGGTCGGGCCAACAAGATCGCCCGGATCGTCTGGGCAATGATGGCGCGCGGCGAGATGTACCGGCAGCAGCCTGACCGTGGCCGTTGCCAGGGAAGCAAGAGCGACAGACCAAGATGGCGATCGGTCGAACCGACGAATGGCGGCAATCCAGACTGGGTCACCGGCAGAACAATGCCGCAAAATTGCTATGATTGCGGCAAGATCATCATGCAGACCTTCCTTGACAGCCTGCCCATCGCATAGGAGAAAATCATCGCAGCCTGATCACGACAGACACTTTCATCGGGGCGAATATCCGGCACCGCCTGTCAGGTGCAGTCTTAAGTTATACACGCGCAATATTGCGGTCTGGGGCCACTTGTGGGGCCACTTGCAAACTGCGTCATCCGCTTCCAACATCGCAGGAGAGCAAGACAGAGCAAGACAAGGACGCGAGATGGATCAAGCGATGAGCGAGGACGCTCTCAAGCCGGGGTGCTTTGTCGATAGCGATCATCCCCTGGTGCGCGCGTTCGCCCGCGCCCATGCCACGGGCAAGACCGCGCGGGCGCGCGCCGTGGCACTTTATAACGCGGTGCGCGATGAAATCCGCTACGATCCCTATCGCGTCGATCTCAGCGAGGCTGGGCTGAAAGCCAGCCGCTGCCTGGAACTCGGCTATGGGTTCTGCATCACCAAGGCGGCGTTGCTGGCCGCTGTGTTGCGAGCGAGCGGCATTCCGGCGCGACTCGGCTTCGCCGATGTCAGGAATCACCTCACCAGTCCCCGTCTGCGCGCCACCATGCAGACCGATATTTTCGTCTTTCACGGCTATACCGATATTTTCCTCGATGGCGCCTGGCGCAAGGCGACGCCCGCCTTCAACCTGGCACTTTGCGAAAAAGCCGGCATTCTACCGCTCGAATTCGATGGCAGCGGCGATTCGGTGTTTCACCCGTTCGATGCGGCGGGCCGGCGGCATATGGAATATGTCCGCCAGCGCGGGGTTTTCCCCGACGTGCCGCGCGCCGAGATCCTCAAGGCTTTCGCCGAAGCCTATCCGCGGAGCGCCGCCTGGAACAGTGCCGACGCGCCGGGAATAGAAGGCGATTTCGCCGCCGAAGCGCAGGCCGGCTAAAAAGCCACCCGTTAGGCGCGCCGATCCACCACGCGCCGCGCCTTGCCGAGCGAGCGTTCGATACTGCTCGGCGCCACGATCGCAACCCGCGCGCTTATCCCGATCAACCCCTTGATATGATGGGCGATCGCCTTGCTCTCGGCGGCCAGCGCCGGAGTACCCCAGGCCTCCGGGTGGGCTTCAACATGGATGGTCATGGCATCGAGCCTGCCCTCGCGGGTTAGCTCGATCTGGTAATGCCCGGAAAGCAGCGCCGAGCGCAGCACGATCTCCTCGATCTGGGTCGGAAAGACATTTACCCCCCGCAGGATGATCATGTCGTCGGCTCGCCCGGTGATGCGCTCCATCCGCCGCATGGCGCGCGCCGTGCCGGGCAGCAGGCGGGTGAGGTCGCGGGTGCGATAGCGGATCACCGGCATCGCCTCCTTGGTGAGCGAGGTGAAGACCAGCTCGCCCTTGGCGCCATCGGGCAAAACGGCGCCGGTTTCGGGGTCGATCACCTCGGGGTAAAAATGGTCTTCCCAGATATGCAGTCCGTCCTTGGTCTCGATGCATTCCTGCGCCACCCCCGGCCCCATCACCTCGGAAAGCCCGTAGATATCGACGGCATGCAAGTCGAACGCCTCTTCGATCTCGGCGCGCATCGCTTCCGACCACGGCTCGGCGCCAAAAATGCCAACCTTGAGCGCGGTGGCGCGCGGGTCGCGGCCCTGGCGGCGGAATTCATCGAGGATGGCGAGCATGTAGCTCGGCGTGACGGTGATGAGATCAGGCGCGAAATCGGCGATCAACTGCACCTGCCGCTCGGTCATGCCGCCCGAGATCGGCACCACGGTGCAGCCGAGCCGCTCCGCCCCGGCATGGAGCCCAAGCCCGCCGGTAAAGAGGCCGTAGCCATAGGCGTTGTGCAGCAACATCCCCGGCCTGCCGCCCGCGGCGCGGAGCGAGCGCGCGACGACGCTGGCCCAGACCGCGAGATCACCCTCGGTATAACCCACCACGATCGGCTTGCCGGTGGTCCCGGAGGAGCCATGAATGCGCCGGACCTCGCTCCGCGGGACGGCGAACAGGCCGAAAGGGTAATTTTTTCGCAAGTCGTCCTTCGTCGTGAAGGGGAATTTCGCGAGATCATCGAGGCTCCGGCAGTCGTCGGGATGAACCCCGGCGGCCTCGAAGGCGGCACGATAATGCGCCACCTTGGCATAGGCGTGGGCGAGAGTGGCTTGCAGGCGGGTGAGCTGGAGGGCCGCGATCTCGTCGCGGGACGCGGTCTCGATCGGCTCCAGCGCGGTCGGCGCAAACTCAGGGCGAGGCATGGCGGCCTTCCTCCTCGGGAAAAAAAGAGTCGCCGAGCAGACGCGAATGGCCGCGGAACTCGGCGACGGCCAGGCCTTCATCGCCGCGCACGGTGACGTCATAGATGCCGTTCCGCCCGCTCAGGACGCGCTCGACGGCCTCGGCGATCAGCACCTGACCGAGCCGCACCGGGCGGAGAAAGGTGACAAAACAATGCTGCGCCACGGCACGCCGGTTGCGGGAGTTGCAGGCGAAGGCGAAGGCGCTGTCGGCCAGCGTAAAAATAAACCCGCCATGGCAAGTGCCGTGCCCGTTGACCATGTCGGGGCGGATGGTCATGGCGAGGCGCGCGAGACCAGGGGCGATCGCCTCAAGCGTCATGCCGAGCGCCTGGCTCGCCCGGTCGTCGCGCCACATCGCCTCGGCGCAGGCGCGCGCCAGATCGTCGGGCCCGCGCATCAGGTGCGGCCGGAAAAGCGCGGCGGACGTTTTTCCAGGAAGGCGCGCGCCCCCTCGGCATAGTCGCCGCTCTGCCCTGCCGCACGCTGCAAATCGCGTTCAAGCGCGAGCTGGGCGTCGAGATCATTGGCCGACGAGGCGAGGAGGGCCTGCTTGATGAGGCCGAGCGTGGTGGTCGGCTGGGTCGCGAAATAGGCGCAGAGCGCCTCGGCCTCGCCGATCAGCGCCGCGTCCTCGACGACGCGCCAGATCATGCCCCACGCGGCGGCCTGTTCGGCGGGGATTTTCTCGGCCAGGAGCGCGAGCGCGCGGGCGCGGGCATCGCCCACCAGGCGCGGTAAAATCCAGGTGCCCCCGGCATCAGGGATCAGCGCGATTTTGGCAAAGGCCTGAACGAAGCTTGCCGAGCGGGCGGCGAGCACGATATCGCAGGCAAGCGCGAGATTGGCCCCGGCCCCGGCGGCGATGCCGTTGACCGCGCAGACGATGGGCAGCGGATGGCGGCGCAGCGCGCGGATCAGCGGGTTGTAAAGCTCCTCCACCAGCGCGCCGAGATCAGCCTGGGCGGGATCGCTCATGTCGCTCACCGCGCCGAGATCCTGGCCCGCGCAAAAACCACGCCCGGCGCCGGTCAGCAGCACGGCGCGGCAGGCGCGATCGCAGGCCGCCGCCTCGAACGCGGCGCGCAGCGCACGCAGCATCGGCGCGGTGGTGGCGTTGAGTTTTTCTGGCCGATCGAGCGTGATCACGCGATAGCCGGCGCGGTCCTCGATGCCGATCCCATCGCTCATGGGGCGTCCTCCCTGATCTTGCGCGAGAGTATCGCCGCGCCGACCCGCGCGGCAAGCCGGCAAGACGATGGCTCTCGCGTCGGCGTGCGGCTAAACTTGGCGCCTCTGGCCAGAAGGAACCCGTCATGCCGCCGTTGCAAACCCCTGATTTCATCGCCCCGCCCGACGACCCGGCGGCGGCCGCGCTCATCGCCACCGGCTTTCTCATTCGCAACTGGTGGGCGGTGGCTTTGCGTGGGCTGGCAGCGGTGGGCTTCGGGCTGATTACTCTGCTGCTGCCGGGCGCGACGCTCTATTTCCTGGTGGTGCTGTTCGGCTTCTACATGATTTTCGATGGCGTGTTCGCGCTCCTCTCGGGGCTGCGGGCGGCGGCGCATCATCGCCATTGGGGAGCGCTGTTGCTGGAAGGCATGATCGGGCTGGCGATGGGGGCGATCACGCTACTCGCCCCGATCGTGACCATCGCTGCCTTCGCCTATCTCGGCGCGGTCTGGGCGATCCTGACCGGGATCGTGCTGTTTTCCGCCGCGCGGCGGCTGCATGGCGGGCATGGCCGCTTCTGGCTTGGCGCCGCGGCGTTGCTCTCGATTCTCTGGGGGATGGCGCTCGTCTTCGCACCGATTGCCGGGGCGGTCGTCATGGCGTGGTGGCTCGGCCTCTACGCCCTGGCCTTCGGGGGGATGATGCTGGTGCTGGCGACGCGGCTGCGGCGGATTCAGGCGGGCGGGTAAGTTTCTTCGCCATCAAATAGGCTCGATTTGTAACCTATATCGTATCGCGCGGGCGACAGAAGCGGCGTGAGCAGGAGAAAAACCAAAATATAGGACCGATCCGATGCATTTCGGCGATTTTTCCTCTCGCAGCCTGCCGCAGCGCGCGCTATACCAAGACGTGGGCGCGGCCATGCGTCCGATGATGGAGCCCGCCGATGCCGGAAAAAATGCTGAAATTCGTCCACTTGCCACAGCATATGCCGGACAAGCGCGACCTCGCGGCGCGTCGCAGCGATTTCGCCGAAATCTATCGTCGCTTCGACCAGGAGGAGGCGGCGCGCCAGGCAAGCCGGTGCAGCCAGTGCGGCGTGCCGTTCTGCTCGGTACATTGTCCGCTGCACAACAACATCCCCGACTGGCTGAAACTCACCGCCGAAGGCCGGCTCGAGGAAGCCTACGAGGTTGCGAGCGCCACCAACAATTTTCCCGAGATCTGTGGCCGCATCTGCCCCCAGGACCGGCTCTGCGAGGGCAATTGCGTCATCGAAAAGGGCTATGAGAGCGTCACTATCGGCGCGATCGAACGCTACATCACCGATACCGCTTTCGAGCGGGGCTGGATCAAGCCGCGCCGCCCGCGCGCCGAGCTTGGCGTCTCGGTCGGCATCATCGGCGCCGGCCCGGCCGGCCTCGCTTGCGCCGAGGAACTCCGCGCGCGCGGCTATGGCGTCGATGTCTATGACCGCCATGATCGCATCGGTGGCTTGCTGATCTATGGTATTCCCAGCTTCAAGCTGGAGAAAGACATCGTGCTGCGGCGCTGGAAACTGCTCGAGGAAGCCGGCATTCGCTTTCATCCCCGAACCGAAATCGGGCGCGATATCACCTTCGCGGCGCTGCGGGCCCGTCACGCCGCACTGCTGATCGCAACCGGGGTCTATCAGCCGCGTGAAATCGGCGGGCCGGGCGCCGGCCTTCCTGGCATCGTCCCTGCGCTCGATTATCTCATTGCCGCGAACCGCACCGGGCTCGGCGATACCGTGCCAGAATTCGACTCTGGCGTGCTGAACGCCGCGGGCAAGCGCGTGGTGGTGATCGGCGGCGGCGACACGGCCATGGATTGCGTGCGCACCGCGGTGCGCCAGGGCGCGCGCTCGGTGCAGTGCCTCTATCGTCGCGACCGGGCCAACATGCCAGGCTCGATGCGGGAAGTAAAAAACGCCGAAGAGGAAGGCGTTGAGTTCATCTGGCTCGCTGCCCCGGAGGCGTTTCTCGGTGACGCGGCGGTGCGCGGCGTACGCGGCGTGCGCATGCGTCTTGGTCTTCCCGAGGCGAGCGGGCGGCAATCGGTCGAACCGGTGGAGAATAGCCATTTTACCCTCCCCGCCGATCTCGTCATCAAGGCGCTCGGCTTCGATCCCGAGAAACTGCCGGAGGCTTTCGGCGAGCCGGCGCTAGCGACCACGCGACACGGCACGCTCAAAATCGGCCATCGCGATTTCATGACCAGCCTGCCAGGCGTTTTCGCCGCCGGCGATATCGTGCGCGGGGCGAGCCTGGTGGTCTGGGCGATCCGTGACGGGCGCGACGCGGCGGCGCGCATGCACGCCTGGCTCAGCCAGAAGGCGGCTATCCGAGAGGCTGCGGAATGAAAACAACTTGTGCAACACTGGCGTTCGCCGCCCTCGTGCTGCTCGCTCCGTTCTCCGCCGCGCCGGCCGACAACGGGGCGCAGCAGGAAGCTCTGCAACTCGCCGATCTCACCGGCTCGGACGCCGTGACGAACCGGGTGATGTCGGCGATGCGCGGCCAGATGATCGAGATCATTACTGCCGCTGGCGCCAAATCCGAAGATCAGGCCAAGGACATTGTCGATAATCTCCTGATGCCGGAATTCCGCGCCGATCTCCCGCAGCTCCGCCAGCAGATGGCGACCATCTGGGCCGACACGCTCTCGGTCGCGGATCTGCATGCGATTACCCAATTTTATAGCACGCAAGCGGGCAAGCATCTCCTGGCGGCAATGCCCGAGATCACCGAAAAAAGTATCCAGACTGGCATTAACTGGGGCCAGAGCGTGGCCCGTGCGGCGGTACAAAAACATGCCGATGAGTTACGCAAGCGTGGCATCCGAATCTGAGGGAACAAGCCCATGACACATGAATCCGCAGCCGACTTTGTCGCGGCGTTCGCGGAAAACGCAGCCCGCCTCGCCGCGACATACGATGTCGCGGCGGAGCACGATGCCTGCGGCGTCGGCCTCGTGGCCGCCCTCGACGGTAAGAAGCGGCGTGATATCGTCCAGGCCGGCATCGATGCACTGAAGGCGGTATGGCATCGCGGCGCGGTCGACGCGGACGGCAAAACTGGCGATGGCGCTGGCATCCATATCGAAATCCCGCAGGATTTCTTCACCGAGGCGGTGGAGCGGGGCGGCGACCGGCTGCGCTATCCCGGCCCGATTGCGGTGGGCCAGGTCTTTCTGCCCAAAACCGATCTCTCGGCCCAGGAGCGCTGTCGCGAAATCGTCGAAAGTGAGATCCTCGCCTTCGGCTATGCCATCTATGGCTGGCGGCAGGTGCCGATCAATGTCGCCTGTATTGGTGAGAAGGCCAACGCGACGCGGCCGGAGATCGAACAGATCATGATTGGCAATGCGCGTGGCTCGGACGAAGAAATTTTCGAGCGTGACCTCTATGTCATCCGCCGGCGCATCGAGAAGCTCGCGGCCGCCGCGCAAATTCTCGAACTTTATTTTTGTTCGCTCTCGGCGCGCTCGATCATCTACAAGGGCATGTTTCTCGCCGAAAGCCTCACTGATTTTTACCCCGATCTCCTCGATCCGCGCTTCATCTCGCGTTTCGCGATCTATCATCAGCGGTATTCGACCAACACCTTTCCCACTTGGCGACTCGCCCAGCCCTTCCGCATGCTTGCCCATAACGGCGAGATCAACACATTGGCCGGTAACGTGAACTGGATGAAAAGCCATGAGACACGGCTCGCCGCGGGCGGTCTTGATCCCTATCTAGATGACATCAAGCCAGTGGTGCAGGCCGGCGGGTCGGATACCGCCATTCTTGATAACGTCTTTGAGCTTCTGACGCGCGCCGGGCGCGATGCGCCGATGGCGAAAGCGCTGATGATTCCAGCAAGTATCGGCCAGGATGCGACGATGCCGAAAGCGCATCGCGATATGTTCCTCTATTGCAACGCGGTGATGGAGCCATGGGACGGCCCAGCGGCGGTGGCCGCGACGGACGGTCGTTGGGTGATCGCTGGGCTCGATCGCAACGGGTTGCGCCCACTCCGCTATACCATCACCCGCCACAACATGCTCATCGTCGGGTCGGAAACCGGCATGGTTAAGCTCGATGAAGTTGATATCATTGAGAAAGGCCGTGTCGGGCCAGGCCAGACGATCGCAGTCGATCTCGATCACGCGCGCTTTTACGCCGATGCCGCGCTCAAGGACCGGCTCGCTGCACGTCAGGATTTCGGTGCATGGACCCGGCGCATTCGTGAAATCGACCACATCGTCAAGGCCGATGCGACTGAACCCGTCCGTTTCGAGGGTGAGGCGCTGCGCCGCCGCCAAGTCGCGGTCGGGGTGTCGCTCGAAGACCTTGAGATGGTGCTGCATCCGATGGTCGAGGATGCCGGCGAGCCGACCGGCAGCATGGGCGATGACACGCCGGTCGCCGTGCTCTCCGAACGCTATCGCGGCCTGCATCATTTTTTCCGCCAGGCGTTCAGCCAGGTGACCAATCCGCCGATCGACAGTCTGCGCGAGACCCGTGTGATGTCGCTTAAGACGCGGCTTGGCAATCTCGGCAATGTCCTTGACGAGGACGCGAGCCAATGTGATCTCCTGCAGCTTGAAAGCCCGGTGCTCTCGAATGCCGAATTCCAGGCGATGCACGCCTATATGGGAAGCTCGGTGGCCGTTGTCGACTGCACGTTTCCCGCGGCCGACGGCGAGAGCGGGTTGCGCCGCGCGCTCGATCGCATCCGCGCCGAGGCCGAGGAGGGGGTGCGTGCCGGCTGCACCCATGTCATTCTCACCGATGAGGCGCTCGATGCGGCGCGCGCGCCGATCCCAATGATCCTCGCCACCGGCGCCGTGCATACCCATCTGGTACGTCAGAGCCTGCGCACCTTCACCTCGCTCAATGTGCGCTCGGCGGAATGTCTCGATGTCCACTATTTCGCCGTCCTCATCGGCGCCGGCGCTACCACGGTGAACGCCTATCTCGCGCAGGAGGCGATCGCCGACCGTCACCGGCGCGGGTTGTTTGGCGATATATCACTGAAATCCGCCGTCCAGCGCTTCAAGAAAGCGGTGGATAAGGGTTTGCTGAAAATCATGTCGAAGATGGGCATCGCAGTGATCTCATCCTATCGCGGGGGCTATAATTTTGAGGCGATCGGATTGTCGCGCGCCCTCGTCGCGGAATTTTTCCCCGGCATGCCGTCACGCATTTCCGGCATCGGGCTCACCGGCATTGCGCGCAAGGTGCTTGATCTGCATGAGGCGGCGTGGACCAACGACACGGTCGCTCTCCCAATCGGTGGCATCTACAAGCTCCGGCGCCGTGGCGAGGTGCATGGCTTCGATGCGCCTCTGATCCACATGCTGCAAGCCGCCGTTGCCACCGATAGCTATTCCACCTACCGGCGCTTTGCCGAATTGGTGCGCAAGATGCCGCCCGTCGCCCTCCGCGACCTGCTCGATTTCCGCACCGAGAAATGCACGCCGATCCCGATCGATGAAGTCGAGAGCATCACCGAAATCCGCAAGCGCTTGCTATCGCCTGGTATTTCACTCGGCGCCTTGAGCCCGGAGGCGCATGAGACGCTCTCGATCGCGATGAACCGCATCGGCGCGCGCTCCGATTCTGGAGAAGGAGGCGAGGATCCCGCGCGCGCAGTGCCGCGCCTGAACGGCGATAACGCTTCTTCCGCGATCAAGCAGATCGCCTCGGGGCGTTTCGGTGTGACCGCGGAATACCTCAACAATTGCCGCGAGATCGAGATCAAGGTGGCGCAAGGGGCCAAGCCCGGCGAGGGTGGTCAGTTGCCCGGCTTTAAGGTCTCCGAGTTGATCGCCAAGCTGCGCCACGCCACCCCCGGCGTCATGCTGATCAGTCCGCCGCCGCATCACGACATCTATTCGATCGAGGATCTTGCCCAACTGATCTACGATCTCAAGCAGATCAATCCCGAGGCCGCGGTCTGCGTCAAGCTCGTGGCGCGGAGCGGCATCGGCACCATCGCCGCGGGTGTCGCCAAAGCCAAGGCCGACGCCATCCTGATCTCCGGCCATGCGGGCGGCACCGGGGCGAGCCCACAAAGCTCGATCAAATACGCCGGCCTGCCGTGGGAGATGGGCCTCTCCGAGACGCATCAGGTTTTGATGCTCAATCGCCTGCGCCATAAGGTAAAACTTCGCACCGATGGCGGCATCAAGACCGGGCGCGACGTCGTGATCGCGGCGATGTTGGGGGCGGAGGAATTCGGCATTGGCACCACCTCGCTGATCGCCATGGGCTGCATCATGGTGCGGCAATGCCACTCCAACACCTGCCCGGTCGGGGTTTGTACGCAAGACGAGAAACTGCGCGCGAAATTTGAGGGAACACCCGAGAAAGTCATCAACCTTTTCTCCTTTATCGCCGAGGATGTGCGGGGCATTCTGGCATCCCTTGGCGCGCGCAGTCTGGCTGAAGTGATCGGGCGCACCGATCTTTTGCATCAGGTCAGTCGCGGTTCCGAGATTCTCGACGATCTCGATCTCAACCCATTGCTGGTGCAGGCCGATCCCGGTCCGTACGCGCGCTATTGCACGCTCACCGGGCGCAACGAGGTGCCGGAAAGCCTCGATGCCCAGATGATCGCCGATGCGCAGGCGTTTTTCGAGCATGGCGAGAAGATGCAGTTGCAATACTCGGTGCGCAACACACATCGCGCGGTCGGCACGAAATTTTCCTCGCGGATTGTCCGCCGCCTCGGTAAGTCAGCTCTCCAACCCGATCACGTCACGGTACGGCTTCGTGGCTCCGCCGGTCAGTCGCTCGGCGCCTTCGCCGTGCATGGGCTCAAGCTCGAAGTGTTTGGTGATGCCAATGACTATGTCGGCAAGGGACTTTCCGGCGCGACTATCGTCGTGCGCCCGGCGCCGTCCTCCAATCTCGCAAGCCAGGAGAACACAATCATCGGCAATACGGTGCTCTATGGCGCGACCGCGGGCTATCTCTTCGCCGCGGGCCAGGCCGGCGAGCGCTTTGCCGTGCGCAATTCCGGGGCGATCGCGGTGGTGGAAGGCTGCGGTGCCAATGGCTGCGAATACATGACCGGCGGCACCGTCGTCATTCTCGGCGCGGTTGGTGATAATTTTGGCGCTGGCTTTACCGGCGGCATGGCCTTCGTCCATGACCCAGAAAACCTTTTCGAAAAGCGCCTCAATCCGGAAACCCTGATCTGGCAGCGGCTCGCCTCAAGCCATTGGGAAAGCGTGCTCCGCGATCTCGTCGCGCGCCACGCGGGGGAGACGAATAGCCGCTTCGCCGCACTGATGTTGCATGAGTGGGAACGCGCGGTTGGGCATTTTTGGCAGGTGGTACCAAAGGATTATGTCCGCTATCTTGCCATGCCGCTGAGCGAGGAGGCGGCAGCACAACGCGCCTAAGGCGGGCTATTTCTTCCGCGCCTTTCCCTGTTAGAATGCCGGCAGTGCCAGGTATCAAAGGATCCC
The DNA here is from genome assembly GCA_021841985.1 of Pseudomonadota bacterium. The sequence continues at coordinate 11,145 of JAKCCP010000176.1, forward strand.
CGCCATGAGCTTGCCCCGCGCCAAAGATCCCGCCGCGCGTGATATCGCGAGCGTGCTGCATCCCTACACGGATCTGAGGGCGCATGCCGAGATTGGTCCGCTGGTGATCAGCCGCGGCGAAGGCGTGCGGGTATGGGATGAGAGTGGCAAATCCTATATCGAGGCGCTGGCCGGGCTCTGGTGCGCGTCCCTCGGCTTCAGCAATGAACGCCTAGTGGCGGCGGCGGCGGCGCAGATGCGCGCGCTGCCATTTTACCATTCTTTTGCTGCGAAATCACATGAGCCGCTGATCACGCTTGCGGAAATGCTGCTGACGCGCGCGCCGGTGCCGATGAGCAAGGTGTTCTTTGCCAATTCCGGCTCGGAGGCGAACGACACCGCGATCAAGATGATCTGGTATTTTAACAACGCGCTCGGCCGCCCGCTCAAGAAGAAAATCATTGGCCGCGTCAAGGGTTATCACGGCATCACGCTGGCCAGCGCCTCGCTTACCGGGCTGGCCGCCAACCACCGCTCGTTTGACGTGCCGTTGCCAGGTTTTCTCCATACCATCACGCCACATTTCTATCATGGCGCCGAGCCCGGCGAGAGCGAGGAAGCGTTTGCCACGCGCTGCGCCAGCGAACTCGAACAACTCATTCTCGCCGAGGGGCCGGAAACGGTTGCCGCGATGTTCGCCGAGCCGGTGATGGGCGCCGGGGGCGTGATCGTGCCACCACCCACC
>JAKCCP010000384.1 GCA_021841985.1 Pseudomonadota bacterium
GAACGTCGCCCCGCCGGCGAGCGCGGCCAGGGTCGGCACGGTGATGGTGATGGTATCGCCGGAGATGCCGGCGATGGTCGCGTTATAGGGGATCGCCGCATTACCGCTGAGCGGCATGCCGGGCACCAGATTGGTGACACTGCTGACCGGGAGCGTCGTGCTGCCGGCGGCGACACCGGCGGCGAGGGTCAGGGTGACCGCGACCGTCGCCGCCGAGCCGCCGCCGTAATGCAGCATCTCGTCCTGGAATACGCCCCAGGAGAAGAAATTGTCGGACATGAAGATGATGTCAGCGACATTGGGCAGCGAGAAGCAGACATTGAGCGCGCAGATGCGGTTCCGCGTGAACATCACATCGCCGACCGTGGTCGCGGCCGGGACGGTGAAGAAATCATAGGCGTTGGTCACCTGATTGTCGGCAAAAACGACATCGGCGACGGCGGAAATCCCGGTCATGCCGAGGAACAGCGGCGGATAGACGATCGGGCCGCCGGGCTGGTCGAACTGGTTCGGGTAGTAAAAGCAGAGCCGCTCGATCAACACCGCGGCGCCGATCAGGAACGGCGATTGCGTCGTGCCGGTGATCCAGATCTGGCTGCCGTTCCTGCCGTAGGGATAGCCGAAATCGGTGCCGCCATCGCCGATCAGCGCGACGTTCTGGAGCGTGATCTGGGCCGCGCCGCCAAGCAGGATCGGGCCGCCGGCGGGAATATGGAGCGCCTTGTTGGCGGCGCTCGCGGCGGCCACGGCGGCGGCGAAAGCGACCGAATCATCGGTGGTGCCGTTGCGGGCGAGGCCGAAATCATCGACATTGAGGCGATCGGCGAAGCGCGCGGCGAGTGTGCGCGCCGCCGTGGTCGCACTCGCGATCGCGGTCGCGTTGGAGAGATCGGTCGCGCTGACGCTGCCGCCGCTGATCGCGACCGCGGCGGCGTTTTGTGTCGCCAGACTACCGAGGCCGAGATTGCCGCGCGCGAGCGCCGCATTGGCGAGATCGGAGAGATTATTCGCGCTTTGCAGCGCGCCGGTCAGGCGCGGATCGTTGCCGGCGGCGACGGTTCCGGCAATGGTGCCGATATTTGCCGAAACCGTGGCATTGGCGAAGGCCAAGCCGCTGCCGATCGCGATCGTCTCGGGGCTGCCGGCGCCAAGGCTCGCGCGCCCGAGCAAGGATCCGGTCGGGACGGTGAGCGCGGGCTCGGTGCCGGAGAGCAAGGTTCCGACGGTAACCGAACTGGTCACGCCGTTTTGCTGCAAGGGCAGCTCGTCATCGGAATTGACCGAGGTGACGGTTGGCAGTTGCGGAATGGTGGGCATGGCGATGCCTTTCGTGAAGGGAGCCGAATTCAGGCGATGGCGACCCAGCCAGTGGCCGCGGTTCCGGTCTGCTTCACCCAGAATGTTTCGCCGACGCCGCCGGCGAGATTGCGGTAATCGGAACCGGGTGGCGCGGTGACGACACCCTCCGGCGAGCCGGTGCCGATGGTCGAGATCACCCCCTCGGGCGCGGCATCGGAGGTGATGCGAAGCACGCCGGCGCCATTGGGATGAAGACGCACATCGCCGCCATTGACACTGCCGAACGTCACTGAGCCGTCGCCGGGAAAGGCGAAATAGCCACCGAGCGGCACGAGGCCGGCGCGCCACGCGCCATAGGTCACCGTCCACTCGACCTCGCTGTTCGCCGGTACCGTCAGATCAAACAGCGTCCAATTTTCCTGAAACGGCGCCGACCCGACGCGGGTGAAGACAACCGCCTCGTTGCAGCGCGTGCGGATGCGCCGTCCAGTTGCGAGCGGCGCCGAGACATAGGCGGTCGCCGCGGCGCCGGTGCCGTCACCGCTGATGGTGACCGGAACCGTCGCCCCGATCGCGCCATAGCCGCTGCCCGGCGCCGAAAGCGCGATGCCGATGATCGCGCCGTTGCGGATCAGCGCGGTTGCCGCGGCGCCGGTGCCGGGCCCGCCGATGGCAACACTCGCCTGGGTATAGTTCGTCCCGCCGGCGACGACGCCGACGAAGCCGATCGCGCCGGCCATCGCGTATTGCGACGAGGACACCATCGTCGCGACCGGCCCGGCCGCCGAAGTGATCATGATTTCATCGGCGATATCGGGAAAGACGAGGGTTTGCGGGCCGCTGCCGCTGACCAGCGGATTGATGGTGAGGAGCGCCGTGTCATTCCAGGAATTGCCGGAGATGAGAACGGAATCGGTCGCAACAGTCAGGCATTGCGCGATCGTCGCCGAACCCGCCCCCATGAAGCGGTTCCGCTCGATTGCGACAGTCTGCGGCCCGTCACGGAGGACGATGCCGCCACCTGTGGAAAATCCGATCCAGTTATCGGTGATCGCGAGATTGTTGCAGGCGATGCCAAAATTATTGCCGTGGCCATCGGTCTCGACGTTGTTGACCTGGATCGCCCAGAGCGTGCTCTCCTGGATGCGGTTGCGCGAGATCCGCATATTCTGGCTGCCGCCGGGATTGATGCCGATCGCGGCACCGGAAATGAAATTGCCGACGATATCGCCATGGATCGCGCCGCCGCTGTCGATGCCGTAGGGCGCGGTGCCCGAAAGCCAGACGATGGTATTGCCGCAAACCAGGCTATAGGCGGTATTGGCGAGCAGACCGGCGCCGTTGGCACCGTTATCGACGAGCATATTGCCGGTGACCGCAAGCGCTTGGCCTGCGACCGCGATGCCGTAATCGCTGTTGTCGTGACAGATGTTGTTGGCGACCAGGATCGCCAGGGCATCGGGATTGGCGTTGCCCCAGAGCGGCGGCGTGGTGTTGCTCTGATTGAAATTGCCGATCGAGATGCCGCGCTGGTTGTTCCAGGCGCGGCACTCGGCGACCAGGCAGAGATGCAGCTTCTGGATGAAAGCGGGATCGGTATAGTCGATGACGATGCCGTAGCCACCATTGTCATGGGCGCGCGTGCCGGTGATCGCGACACCCATCACCGCTTGCACCCAGATCCCGTGGATCGCGTTGCCATAGGCTTCGCAATCGCGGATTTCGTATTGCACGCTCTCGGGGTCGGATGCCTGAATGACGAGACCAGAGCCCATCGTCGGCCCGCCGGCGCCGGTGAAGCCGCAAGTCTCGAACACGGCTTTGGTGCAACTGGGCGTCACCAGGACCGCCCAGCTATCGGTGGTGATCGCGGCGTTGGCGTCAAAGAGGATGCCGGAGGCAAAGAACGACGCGCTGGAGACGGAAATCCACGCGCCGCCGGTCGCCTGCGCGCCGCGCCGGATCACCGTCTGGCCGGGCGTGCCGAGGAGCACCGCGCTTGCGGCGCTGGTCGTCCATTGCCCGCTCAAAAGATAGGTGTTCGGGCCGAAGCGCAGCGGCCGGCCGGAGGCAAGCGCCGCATTGATCGCCGCCGTGTCGTCGGTGACGCCGTCGCCCTTGGCGCCGAAGCTCTCGACGCTGACGCTGTCTTCAAGAAACTGTGCGATCGTCCGGCTCGCCGTCGCGCCATTGGCGAGGGCGACCATTCCGGAGGCGGAAATCCCCGGCAGCGTCGAGATGGTCTGCATGAAATTCGCGTAAGAGACCGCGACATTGCCGCCATTCTGCCCGAGCGGCACGAGATCGCCGGGCTGTGGCGCGTTGCCGGCGGCGAGCGAGGGAACCGAATACGGCGCCGCCGCCGCGCTCAGAACGCCGTTGGCGAGCGAGAGATTGCTACCAATCCCGACCGCCTGCGCGCCGCCGATTTCGGCTCCGGGATTGCCGAGAAGCGTGTTGGGCGCGAGCGCGAAGGCGGGCTGCACGCCGGCGAGAAGCTGAGCACGGGTGACCTTGCGGGTGATGCCGTTCTGGCTGGTCGGCAATGCGTCGGTGTCGGCCGCGGAGATCGCCGGCGGCAGGGCGTCTATGGTCATCATGATCAGGTGCTCGTGATCAGGATCGGATTGCCGTTTTGGTCGGTGAGGATGAGGCCGGTATTGGTGATCAGATCGTCCGGCAGAACCGGCAGCGAGGAGAGCGAATAGACCGGCAGCAGAACGCTCCGCGCGAGGCTGCGGCCGGAAAAAGTGGTGATGGTGATGGTGACCGTGTAAACCGTTCCGGACTGGCCGGCGGCCAGCCACAGCACCGCGATGGCGCCATTGGCGAGCGCCGAATTCAAGGTCAGATCGCCAGGATTGTCGGGCGCGATGGCGACGGTGAGCGTCGAGATGCCGTCACCGGGATTGCCGGTGAGCGCCGCCGAGATGTCGAATTGATAATCGAGCACATCGTTCGGATCCTTGAGCGGCCAGAGCGGCAGGGCCGGCGTGGTCGGTTGCGTTCCGCGCGGCACCGGAACGAAGCCGTCGAGCACCACCGTGCGCGCGGTCGAGGGCTGCCAGACATGGGTTGCGGGCGTGGACATGACGTTCTCCGAAACTGCTGATCACCACTCGAGAATGACGAGGCCGTTGGCGCCGGTGCCGCCGGCGGCATCGGCGATCCCGCCGGAGCCGCCGGCACCGGCAAAAGCGCCGTCGAGACCGGGAAGATTAGTGGACGTGCTGCCCGCCGGGCCGAACGCGGCGGCGCCGGTATAGGCCGCGCCGCCGGTGCCGCCGACCAGGCCGCCGCTCGGAAAGACGAGGCCGTTTTGGCCGAACTGGCCGGGCATGTTGAAGCTTCCGCCCGAGCCCGCGCCGCCGCTCGCGGAGGCGATGCCGGAGCCGTCCGAGGTGCCGCTGCCGCCGGGCGCGCCGCCGCTCGCCGAGGCGAAGGCGCCGAAACTCGTCGTGCCGCCGGCCAGTCCCGAGCTGCCGCCGACGCCGATGGTGATCGCGATGGTGGTGCCCGGGGTCACCGGAAAATACCCCTCGGTATAGCCGCCGCCGGAACCGCCGGCGCCGGCGCCGCCACCACCACCACCGCCGCCGCCGCCCGCGCCCCAGACCCGCGCGCGGACCTGCGAGATCCCGCTCGGCACCGTCCAACTCCCGCTCTCGCCAAACGCCGTCATGCGCGAAACGCCTGGCGTCAGCGCCGGCAATTTGAAGGGAATGAACGGCGCGGTCGGCAGTGTCGTGATGTTCGCGGCGGTGAGGCTGGTCGCGCCATAAGCGACGGTGACGACATAGAGCCCGACCCAGCCGCTATCGACCGGCGGCGTCGTTTGCGTGCCGGTGGTTGCCGGGGCGCCGGATTTCACCTGCAACTGCACGCGCTCGATGCGCGCGGTGTTCTGCGCCGTGCCAGAATTGGATGGCCCGCTATAGGGCTGCGCCGGATTGGCGGCGTTGTAATAGGGAAGAACGACGGGATCGGTATCGCTTTCGAGGAAGGCGGCCTCGATGAGATAGGCGATCGAATCGCCGGAGCTGGTCGGCGCGGTCAGGGTGAAGCTCGTCGCGGTGGTGTTGACGCCCATCTTCACCAAGGGATCGGTGTTATCGGCGGGCAGCGACCCATAAGCGAGCGGGTCGATGGTGGTGAGTGTCGTGATGCTGCCTGGACCGACGGTGACGGTCATCGACGCCGGCGAGGTCGGCGCGCAAGCGAGCCCATCGACGACGGTGTTGCTCCCGAGTGTCGCCTGCACGAGATAGCCGAGGGCGATGAGGGCGTTGCGATTGATGGTCAGAAGATCGGTGTCGAGCGGGATCGCGCCCGGATAGACGATGTTGCGGTCCATGGGATCTCCTCTGCCGGCGATGGTGGCGGCGCCGGTTGGTCAGTTGCTGATGCGGGTCCAGGCGATGCTGGCGGCGGGCATCACCGCGGCGATGGTCGCGTCGATGTCACCGTCGCTGATGCCGAGACTGGCGAGCGCCAGATCGGCGTATTCGATCGGCCCGATGCCGTAGCCGCCGCCGGCGTTCCAGCCGGCGACGTTGGCGATGCCGTTTTCCTGCGGCCGGAAGGCGGTGACGAAACACTGAAACGGCAAGCCGAGATCGCCCCAGCCGCCGGCAACGCCATAGCCGGCGCCGCCATGGTTATAGCTGCCGGTGTCTTCCGGCCGCTCGGGCTCGAAGATGACCGGCGCGCGCCCGGTGAGATCGACGATCGCTTGCGAGAGCGCGGCGCGCGTCGCCCGCGGACGGAGGATGTCCTGGTCGATGCGGTTACGAAACGCGGTATCGCTCTCGCCGGGATCGCGCGGCAGGTCGCCGCCGAAGAAATCGAGCGAAATCATGTCGAGAAAGATATCGGTCGCGGTCGCGATCCGGGTCTGCAATGTCACATAGGCAAGCAGGCCATAGACAAAAGCCCAGATCGCGCCGATGCCGGCGAGAAGTGCCGCGAGGATCGGGCTCGGCGTGCCAAACCACGGTGGCAGGACGGCTTTGATGCGTGCCGCCATGTCATTCTGATCGCCGGTCGCCATCTCAGTTCACCACCACACTGGACGCCTTGATGACGCCGGTGACCGGCGGCACGAGATCGGCATTGACCCCGTTGATGTTGAGTGCTGTGACGTTGGTGACGGTGGGGTCGGCATCGTAGGCGAGTTGCGCGAGACGCGAGATCGGCAATGTCGCGCCGATCGGGAGCGCGTCGACGAAGGTGGTGATGGCGGTGCTGATTTCACTGGCGACGGTGGCAAGCGAGCCGGCGGCGGCGAGCGTCACGTCGAGCGAAATCGCGGCCTCGATCAGGGTCGGCGGCAAGACCGCGTAGCTCGATCCCACGGGGCGCACCGCCTCGATCGCGGCGCTCACCGTCGCAATCAGGCTCGCCGGCGGATTGCCGCTGCCGTCATCGATGGTCACGGTGAAAAATCCCATCCGGGTGGCGCCGGCGGGATCGATGTTTTCCTGAAGAAGATAGGTGAGGCCTTGCTGGATGCCGGCGATCGCGTTGCCGACCGCGATCGGGGTCGCAAGCGACCGGGAATTGATGTAGTTGACGAAGCGGGCGCGAAACGCGGCATCGGTCTCGGCGTTGGTGCCACCGACGAAGGCGAGCGGGTTGCTCACCTGGTCGATGCCGGGAATTGCGGTCGCGAGCAAGGTTATCGTATTCGGCTGCACATTTCCGGCCGTCCCCAAAGTGATGGCGATGACCGGCACGCTGACCGAGGCGACCCCGGCGGCGATGGCATAGCCGTTTTGCGAAGCACTCCAGGCGGGGTTGGTGGTGACGGCGATCACCGCGAAACTCTGCGTGCCATCCGCGGTTCTGACCCCGGCGCCGACCGGGATCAGCGCCGCGTTGCTCGGCGTGAAGCGCGAGAAGGTGACGCTCCCGGCGGCGGCGATGGCCGGAAGCCGGGTCAGGCCGTAATCCGCCATCCAACTGTCGAGATCCGCGCCGGTGCTGGTCGCGGCGCGGGTCATCGACAGCACCTGGAGGATGAGCCATTGCAGCCAGAGGGCGACCGAGCTGCTCGCCTCGAGCACCGCGCGGAGCACCGAGCCGACCGAAAGGTCGAGCAAAGCCGTGCTGGCGCCGGCGACAGCGGCCGCCGCGTTTTGTACGAGGGTCGCGAAATTCTGTAGATTGAGCGTCATGATGGGTTCCGGATTCCGAACGAGAGCAGCTGGGTCTGGCCGCTTGCCGCATCGACGTAACTGATCATCACGGCGATCGCGCCCAGCGTGTCGTAGGAAACTTCGACGCTGGGCGAGGGCGTTTGCGCAACCGCGCTCTCCTTCGCCAATTGGGTGCGAATGATCGCCTGGATCTGGAGCGGATTGGCTGGCTGGCCGACGAATTGCGCGAGCCCGGCGCCGTATTGCGGCTGCCAGATATAATCCCCAGGATTGGTGAGAAGCCGGCGCAGGACTTGCTGCTGGACCCGGAGTGCTCCGCTTGCGAGCGCGAGATCGCCGCGCGCGTCGACCGCGAGATCATTCCCCCATTGCTGGAAGAGATCGTTCATGAACGGAATTTCCTCTTGGTCTTCAGTTTTGCGGGGTCGGCGGCGAGGTCGTGGTGCCGGTCACGGTATGGGTGTGCTGGTCATAATCGGCGCGCAGCGAGGCGAGCGTTCCATGCCCGTCGGCGACATTGCCGGTCGCGGTGATAGTGCCGGAAACAGCGAGATTGCCGGTGACATTGAGGGTGGTCGCATTGACCGCGATGCTGCCGTCGGCAAGGAGTTTGACGAAACTGCCGGTCTGATGGAGCAGCCAGAACTCACCGAGAGGCGCTTGCGGCGGCGGCGCGGCGAGGCTATAGGCGCCGCCGACGATGATGCCATGCTCGGCATCGCCCTCGTGGGCCACGACCAGAACCTGATCGCCGGGCGAAGGGGGTGCCACCATGCCCCAGCCATTGCCGACCCAGAACGTCAGGATCGGCAGCCAGCCGCTGAGCACGCCTTCCGGCTGCAACAGCACGCGCGCGGTATAGGTCGTCGGATCGACGCTGCTGACGAGCGCGAAGCGCGGTTGCGCGATGGCTTGATCGAGCGCGCCGGCATGGGCCCGGAGCGCGTTCAGGAACCGTTCCATGCTGGTCTTCCGATGCGGGGTTTCACGGCGTCGTGGTGCCGATGACGAGATTCCCGGGCGGCGTGAACTGCCGGCCCGGCGAGGTGTTTTTCGCGCGAATGCGTTCGGTGAAGCCGCCATCGAAGCGAATGTCCCGCTCGATGGTGTCGATGTAATAAAGCTGATCGAAGGCGGTGCCGGTGCCGGTGATCGCGATCATGTCGCGCGGCGTCAGCATCAATTCTCCGGGGAGACGCGCGATCACCACCCGCTCATGCAGCGTCAATTCCTGCGCCTTCGCCGTCGCATAGCGCAGCGCTTCATCAGGGGTGAGATTGGGGCGCACGAAGACGTAGCTCTGTGGCCGAGCCCCTTGGCCCCCGAGGCCCGAGACGCCGCTTGCCGTCACCGTCTGGGTGAAGGCGCTGCCTTGGCGGCTGCTCCAGCTCTTGACCGTCACCGCAATATCGCCGGCGAGGGTCAGCGCGCGCTCCATGACGATATCGATGGCGTTGGCGCCGCCGGCGCTATCGGGATTGGCGGAAAGCGTCAGCGCCGGGAGCGAGGTTTGGGTCGGGGGCTGGAAATAAAGTGTCGTTCCTTGGACGAAGACATCGAAGCCTTCGCGCTCGGCGAGCCAGACCAGGAGATTCCATTCCGTCGTCGCGCGGGAGAATTGATCGAGGGTGATGCGATCATGTTCATTGTTGTAATAGCGCCCGACCGGCGTCGTCGTCGGCGTCACCACCGCTTGCAGGTTGTGGTTGGCGGCGAGCGTGGTCGCGATGTCGGAGGCGGTCTGGTTCGCGAAGCTCTGCTGGATGCGGCTCTCGATGAACACCGCGGTCAGATCGCGGCCCTGGAGAAAAACCGTCTGGCGCAGCGCATCGATCTGGACGCTGTCGACAGCGCCCTGGATGAGGCTGACCCAGGCGATCGCGCCGAGCGGCGAGGTCGCCGGCGCGAACCCCGCCTGGAGATCGATGAGGAAGAAATCCTGTCCGCCCCAGAACGAAGCGGTGGCGACGGGATCGGCGCCGAGCGCGATCGAGATCGTGAAACGATCGGCGGCGTAGTGGTTGTTCGCGGCAACGAATGCTTCCGTAACACCTTGCACGACGACGCCGCCGACCAGCAGGCGAAGCCGCGGGGCGCGCACCGTCCCGCCGCTGGCGGCACCATCGCCGGCGGCGGCGTTGAGCAATCCAGTGCCGATGGCGCCGCTCGCGACCGCGGCGCCGGCGGGAAAGACATCGCCGAAGAGGCCGCTCATTGCGGCGCGATCCCGCCGCTGGCGTTGGGATCGGGATCGGGGATGAGCAGCGTCACCACGCCGCTCAGCATCGGATCCGAGATGTCATTGAGGGCCGCGATCCGGATCCATTGCGTCGCGTCGTTGAGATATTGCGCGGCGATCTGAAACAGATTGCCGCCGGCGATGGTGATCGTCTGCATCATGAACTCGCATTGGTGAGATTGGTCGCGGTGCGCCCGACATAGCCTTGCGCCGCGGCGAGCCCGGCAAGCGTTCCGGCGGCCGTGGTCGCGCCGGAAAGCGCGCTGGCCCCGGCGAGCGCGTTGCTGCCGGCCAGCGGCGTCGCGGTGCCGGCCAAGGCGCTCGCCGCTTGCCCCATGCCGCCGACGATGCTGGTTTGCAGGCTGCTTACGGCATTTTGCGCGCCGAGATAGGCACCGGTGCCGAGCGTGGTCGCGCCCGGCGCCGCGAGCGCATTTTCGGCGCCGGTGAAAGCGATGCCGCTCGCTTGCGCGAGGCCGGCGGCGCTGGCGAGATCGTTGCTCGCCTGGCCGCTGAGGGTCGCGACCAGGCCTTCGGCGAACTGCACCTCGTCCTGCACGACGGTGCAGGCGATGCGATAGGGGATCCACCATCCTGCCTGATATTCCGCGGTGAATTCGGAAATCACCACGGAATGGAAGAACACGTCCCAGGAGAGCGGCAGCGTCAGCCCGGCGCCGCGCAAGGTGTCGAGGAGCAGCACCCGCTCGCTCGCGGCCGCGCCGGTGAAGATGCCGGACCAACTGATCGTCGCGTCGTCGCGGCCCATGGCGTCGATGACGCGGGCGCCACCGGGAAGCCGATGCACGGCGAGGCGCTGGGCGCCGCCAAAGGAAAGAAAAGGCGGAATCTCGAACCCGGCAAAAAGCACCGGGCCGAGCGTGAGCGTCACGTCGGACATGGCGTCCTCGTTGCAAAATGCGGAAAAGCGATGAGCGGCCGGTGTTGCGGCGTTAGATGGGCGAGATGTCAGGGAACGACCGGCGCCCCCGGCCAGAGCGGGCCAAGGCGCGGATCGACCCCGGAATAGCCCGAAGGCGGCCGTGCCGCACTCGTCGCCATGTGTTCGCCGAGCCAATGCCCGACCCGCGCGCCATCGAGAAAAACATCGCCCCGGATTGCGGAATTGGCGCCGCTCGCCGAAGCCGATGGGCCGCTTGGTGCGGCGGGCGGGCCGGCCGCGAAGAGCGGCGAGAGCGGCGCCATCGCACCCGGGGCGCGGAAGGCTGGGGCGCGGAAGGATTGCGGCGCCGGCCGGGTTCGCGGCGCCGGCGGCGGCTCGGCGCCGGTATCCAAAGGCGCCGCCGCTGCGCCGATGACGATCGTGCGCCCGCCCTCGGGGGCTGCGTCCTCGACGCTCGCGGGACTCTCCGCGAAGGGCGCGCGCGCGATCATGCTGTGCGTGAAACCGAGGAGATCATCGAGCGAGAGACCGTCCGGCGCCGAGGGCGCCGCCGGCGCGGGGGTGGCGCGGGCGGGGGCGGGCGCGATCGGGGCGCCGGCGCGGTCGGGAACGCGGGGCGGGATCGCGTCCGAGGCGAAAGGCAGAACCTCGATCCGCGAATTCCGCTGCTCCTCGCTGTAGGCGGGCGCATCGACCGGCGGTGGCGCGAACGGATGGGCCGGCAGAACCGGCGCCGGGCGCTCGGCCGCGCGCCATTCCGGCGCCGCCTCGGGGTTCGCCGGCATGGGTGCGGCTTGCGGCCAGGAAGACGTGTCCCCACTCGCAACCGCCGGCGTCTTGGCGGTTGGCGCGGGACGTATGGCGGCACTCGCGCGCCAGAGCGAGGACAGCGCCGGGCCCGCCGCGCTGCGCAAATCGGCAAGCTCAGAGAGGCTTTTGCCGAGTGCCTGATTGAGGCTTTCGAGATCACCGCGGATCGCCGCGATCCCCGAGGAGACCTCGTCGTCGAGCGAGAGCGTGATGCCGATGGTATAGGCGTCGTTCATGGCAATTCGGCGATGGCGCGGGCGATCTCGCCCGCGATTTCGCTGGCGATTTCGCTGGCGATTTCTGGGCCGAGTTCGGCGGCACTGGGGGCGAGAAAGGGGCGCGGGCGGGCGCCGCCGGTGCCGAATTCGCGCCCGC
>JAKCCP010000329.1 GCA_021841985.1 Pseudomonadota bacterium
CGGGCTTGCGGTTCCAGGATGTGCAGTGCGCCGCTGCCAACCGAGAGATAGGTTCCGGGAGGAATGACATAGAGGTGGTTGGGCTCAAGCGGCATTCCCTCCGCCGCTTGCCGAACGATCATCGAAGTGTGGCTGGCCAGCAGATCGACCATCATGCTTTTGTGGATCGGATCGAGATGCTGGACCAGGATGAGGGCCAGGTGGTTGTCGGTTGGCAGCGCGTTCACCAGCTTCATGCACGCATCCAGGCCACCCGCCGAGGCCCCGATGCCGACCACCAGGAAGTCGTCAGGGCCGCGCGGCCGCGCCGGCGCCGCCTGAGAGCGCCGGCTCACACGCGGCCGGGCTATTTTTCCCCGATGTGGACGACCTTCCGACATTCCACCCCTGTTCTCAACCCGGCGTCAGGCAAGCGCAAGCGAAATTTATTTCGCGACAATTTCAAGGCCGCGTTGATGCTGCCGCGAACCCACATGCGTGGCCACGAGAACTGCAAGCGGGCCTAATCTGAGTATTTTCCGAGGCTGTTCGCGATGGCGTACCTCCGCTAGCGTACATTGATAGCAGGTTTCGCCGGTGCTGGCACGACAAACTTCGTCGGTGCCGCCGGTGTCCGAGGCCCTCCGGGGTGGCCCTTCTTTGGGCGGTTCCTCCCTAGACTTGAGGCCCTGGCGCGCGTGCCGGGGCCTCCCTTGTAGGGATCCGTGCCGGCCGTCCTTGTTGGTTAGGAACAGGGATCGAGCAGTTGCGATACGTGGAGATCCGATGGTGCGAATGGCACACGGCGCCTCATCCGAGAGCGCGCGGGCTGAAGCGTTCGGGCCGCGAGAGGTGCGGGCAGGATATGCGCTTTCGGGAAATATTCGCGCGCAGTCCCTCGATCTTCTGAACCGGCATCTCGCGGCGGCGATCGATCTCCACGCCCAGATGAAACAGGCGCACTGGAACGTGCGCGGCGGTGGCTTCATCGTTATCCACCAATTATTTGACAAGATAGGTGTCGAAGTCACGGATTACTGTGATCTCCTCGCCCTGCGCGCCGAGGAACTCGGCGGTACTATCCAGGTCGCCGCGACCCCATCCTTCCTTCTCCCCTATACGCTCGGGATCGCCAACGAGAGGGCGCATGCGCTCGCCGTCGCTGGGGCCCTGGCAACGTTTGGCAAATCCGTGCTCGCCGCCATCGCAGAAGCCGTGAACTTCGGCGATGACGATACAGCCGAGCTGTTTGCCGAAATTCTGTGGAGCGTTGAGCAACAATTATGGCGGGTGCAATCGCAGCATTGCGCCGTGACGGCGCAGAGCGTCTATGCGCGGGCGCCGCCTCGCGACCGCGTTGACCGCGCCTGCGACCTGCGCGTCGCGGCGCGCGACGCCGGGGGGAAACGGCCCGAGCCGAGCGAGCGGAAAGTCAGCAGTGGCGCTGTCCATGCCGAGATCAAGCAGGTCAGGGCGCTGCGCGTTCTCCTGGCCGAAGATGACCGGTTGATGGCCATGCTGCTCACCGAGGTGCTGGAAGAGATCGGCCATGAGGTTTGCGCCATCGCGGCCACCGCGGCGGACGCGGTGAGCACTGCCTTGCGATGCAAGCCAGACCTAGTGATTGTCGATGCGCGACTGGGGGAGGGCAGCGGCATCGCGGCGATGGAGACGATACGTCGCATCCAGCCTGTTCCCCACTTGTTTATCAGCGGCGACATTTCACGGGTCCGGGCGATGCGGCCCGACGCGGTGATGCTTGAAAAGCCGTTTCATGCCGCCGATCTCACTCATGCCGTGCAACGCGCTCTCGCCGCCGATCATGCGCCGCCGGTCTCCGAGCGGCTGGGCTAGCGGCGGCCCCGCGTGTCATGGCGTCAGAGCCTGGAATCCTCCGGCGCGCCGCGCAGAGTTTCCGCGCGGAAACCATGCAGTTGTGCCGCAATGGACGGCAGCGCGAAGTCCTGGGCCCGCCGTTTTCCCGCCCGGGCGAGCGCTTCGCGGCGGGGCTCATCGGTGGCGAGTGTCAAGATCGCCGCCGCCAGCGCGGCGCTGTCTTCGGGATCGGCATAGAGCGCCGCGTCCGCCGCGATATCAGCCAGGGCGCCGCGCCGCGTGGTGATCAGTGCCGCCCCACTCGCCATCGCCTCCAGCGCGCTCAGGCCAAACGGCTCCGCCCAGCGGCTCGGCACCACCACGATGGCGGCGCGCGCCATCGCGGCGAGCACGGCGGCATGCGGCTGATAGCCCTCCATGCGCACCCCTCCCGCCGCGGCCAGCGGCCGTAACCGGGCGAGAAACGGGGTCTCGGGACTCTCGCTGCCGAAACGATCGGCGCCGATCATGCGCGCCTGCCAGCCCGGCAGTTGCGGCAAGGCGCGGGCGCAGGCGGCGACAAACTGGTCCGCGCCTTTATCGGCGACCACGCGGCCGGCGAACAGAATTTCCCGCGCCCGCGCCCCGAGCGGGGCCGGCGGCGGCAGGCGCGTGAGGTCAAGCGCGTTCGGGATCACCACGACCGGCGCCCCCAGTGGAGACGTGATCCCTTCGAGAAACCGTCCGCGCAGAAACTCCGACACCACGGCGAGGCCGCCCAGGCGCGCGAGCAGATCGGCACGCGCGCGTCGTGTGCGGCAGGACGGCATTCCCTGCGGATCGTTATGGAGAAACAGCACGACCGGCCGGTCGGCAAACTTGCCGGCAAGAAATCGCGCCAGATCGGGCCGATTATGGACCTCGATCAGGGCGGGATCGCGCGCGCGGAGAGCGTGCAACACGCCCGCGGCATAACGCGCGCCGAACGCCATCGGGCGGAAGACCGGACGCACCGGAATGAACGGCACCCCGGCGAAGGGCGGGTCTGGCGGCGGCATGCCGAACACCACCGGGGTAAAGGCGCCGGGCCGCGCGTGCAGTCGCTCGACCATGAGCGCGATCGCCCCCGCCGAAGCGGGAGAAAAATTCTCCCGCGGCGGCAAGACGATGGCAATGGAGGACAGTCGGGCGATTTCAGGCGCTGACATGGCGCGACCCTAGCCGAGGCGGTCGCGATCGCGCCAGCCAGTCGGCCGCTCAGCCAAACAGCTTGACGGCGAGCCCGGCGACGTGGGCCCCCTGGAAGCGGGCGATCTTCAGTTCGTTCGCCGAAGGCTGGCGAGAGCCGTCACCGGCGGCGATCGTGGTGGCGCCATAGGGCGTGCCACCGCTCATTTCGGTGAGAATGGTCAGCCCCGGCTCGGAATAGGGAACGCCGACAATAATCATGCCGTGATGCAGCAGGGTGCTGTGGAAGGACGTGATGGTGGTTTCCTGGCCGCCATGCTGGGAGGCGGTCGAGGCAAAAACGCTGCCAATCTTGCCGATCAGCTTGCCCTGCGCCCAGAGGCCGCCGGTCTGGTCGAGGAAGTTGCGCATCTGCGCCGCCATGTTGCCGAAGCGGGTAGGCGTGCCGAAAATAATCGCGTCATAATCGGCCAGCTCGTCGGGGGTGGCAAGCGGCGCCGCCTGATCGAGCTTGACATGCGCCTTCTCCGCCACCTCGCGCGGCATCAGCTCGGGCACGCGCTTGATCGCGACCGCGCTGCCAGCAACCGAGCGCGCGCCCTCCGCCACGGCGGCGGCCATGGTTTCGATATGGCCATAGGCCGAGTAGTAGAGGATCAGAATCTTCGCCATCATGGAGCTCCTTAAGAGGTGCGGGATCGTGTCCGCGGTGGGTATCGTGGGGAGCTTTACTTCGCTCCCATAAGATAACGCACCTTCTTATCAGATGCCCCGACCGCCGTCGAGAGCCCCCGCCTGAGAGTTTGAAAAAGAATGCCCTCGCGCCCCAGAATCGACCAGAAAAAAATCAATGTTTTCAGAGGGCAGTCTTTTTCAAGTTCGATTGGTTTTCAGGCTCTGACGCGGCCTCAGCCCTCTGGCGCGGCAAACAAATCGCGGCGGATGCGCGCATGCACGCCCTGGCGGCCATCGACCACCTGGGTCACCGCGAAATCCGCCGCGACGCTCATCAGCGAATAGGCGTCATCGCGGCTCAGCCCGTATTGCTCGGTCAATAGCCGCAGCATCTCAAGGCTCGCGGCGCGCATGGCGCCGTCGAGATCCGCGTCGAATCCATGCGTGATCCAGTATCGCGGGGTTTCCAGGAGCGGCGAGGGAAACGTGAAATCGCGGCGCAGGAACACCTGGAACACGACGTCGAGCGAGGCCTCGATGGCGGTGCCGCTGATCTCACCATCGCCCTGGGAGATATGCGGATCGCCGATCGAGAACAGCGCGCCCGTGACCGCGACGGGATAATACATCCGCGCCCCGGCGCCGATCCGCCAGTTGTCGATATTGCCGCCATGCCGCCCGGGCGGGATGGTGCTCACCCGACCGCGCTCATCGGGCGCGACACCGGCGGTGCCGAGATGCGGGCGCACCGGCACCCGCACGCCCTTGAGCGCCGGCTGGCGGCAACACGAACGCGCTTCCATGATGCGGCCGGGGGTGGTGTATTTTTCGGGATAGTCATAGGCGAACACGGCCTCGGCGGTGAGCGCACGGCGGTCGAGGCGATAGATCGTCACCCGCTCTTTCGCGCCGAATTCCTCATAGAGATGCCCCCAATGCGCCGCCAGGTTGGAGCCATAGCGCAAGCGCGGCGTCATCGCGAGATAATGCACTTCCAGCATGTCGCCCGGTCGCGCGTCCTCGACAAAAATCGGCCCGGTCATGATATGCACGCCGGGATGGCGGTCGGCTTCGGGAACGCCCTGGTAAAGTGCTGTGATCGGCCCGTCCATCAGCAGTTCCGGGGCGTCGCCGGCATGGTGGGTGATGGCCTCGGCCTGGACGAGATCGCCGCTCCGCACCCGCAAGACCGGCGCCAGTGCCGCATCGAAATAGCCCCAATGCACCGTTTCCGGGCTCGCCTTCAGGATATGCAGTGCCGCGGGGGCCGCGCGACGCTCCCGGACGAGATCTTCATGCAGCAATGTCATGTTGTGTGCGTTTTTCCTTGATACATTCTAGCTCTGCGCCATGACCGCGAAGCGGCCGCTCGCGATCGCGATACCCAAAAGCAGAATTGCCGCCGCCACGACCGCGAGCCGGATCAGCCCGACATGGAGCGGATAGTGGAGATCGTGGCGGAACACCCGGCGCGGCGACACACCGAAGCCGCGCGCCTCCATCGAGAGCGCGGTGGAAAAGCCGCGGCGCAGCGAGCGGAAGATCACCGGAATGGCCAGCAGGCGCAGCCCGCGCAAGCTCATCCTGCGATAGCGCACACCGCGAATATCGAGCGCGTAGCGGCGGGTCTGGCTTTCGTGCTGGACGATCGGCACGTAGATCAGCGCGAGAAACACCGCCCAGGCATATTTGTAGGGCGCGCGCAACTCCTGCACCATCGATTGCACGAGATCGCGCGGATGCGTCGTCCAGAGCACGAGGAGCGACGCGATCCCGATGACGCTGCCACGCGCCGCGATCTTGAAGCCATAGTTGAGGCCGTAGCGGGAATAGGCGAAGTCCTGGCCGAGGAGGGAGAGATGCGCGGTGTCATTGGCGAGCCCGAGCATCCCGCGCTGAAGATGGAACAGCACCGGTGGCAGCAGGATGAAGGGCACCCAGAGCGGGATCAGCACCGACCAGGGACGGAGAAATGTCCTGAGATCGACGCCGCTGAAGGGCGCGATCGCGAACAAACCCAGCAGCATCCAGAAGTTGTAATCGACCGGCGCGCCAATGGCGAAAACGATCACGCCCGCGAGCGCGATCAGCTTGGTGAGCGGGTCGATCCGATGCAAGGGCGAATGGCCATCCTGGTAGCCGAGCACGAGATCCCGCGACATCGCCTAGACCTTTCTGAGGGCGCGGTGGAGGGCGCGCAGTGGCGGCTCGGCGAGGCCGAGTGTGGCGAGATCGACAGCGCCGCCGAAAAACACCTCGCGGGGCGCATCGGCAACGATTTTTCCCTCCCGCAGCACCATGACCCGGGTCGCCATCCGATAGATCAGGTCCATGTCGTGGGTGATGACGACAATGGTGGTGCCGGCGCGGTGCAGCGCCAGCATGTCTTGCTCGATGAGAACCCGGTTGCGTTCGTCCTGCCCATAGGTGGGTTCGTCGAGAATCAAAAGCGAGGGCGAGAGCAGCACGGTCGCGCGCACGCCGAGCCGGCGCTTTTCGCCGCCGCTCAACTCATAGGGATGGCAGGCGGGATCGTCGATGCCGATCTCGCCGAGCAGGCGGGTAATTGCCGCGTCCGCGAGATCCGGGCGGCCATGGCGCAGCTCGGCGGCCACGCTCTCGTGCAGGAACTGATGCTCGGGATACTGAAAGACATAGCCGATCGGTGTCTCGCCGCGCCCGACCTGACGGCCGCGCCGATAGCGATAGGGCACGCCCGCGACCGTGATGTGGCCGCTGCTCGGCACGATGGCCCCGGCCAGCGTCAGCGCGAGCGTCGATTTGCCCGAGCCGTTGAACCCAACGAGGGCGACGATCTCGTGGCGGCGGATGCGAAAATCGAGTTTGTGCAGCACCTCGCGGCGGCCAAAGGAAACGCCGAGCCCCGCCACTTCGATCAGCGCCGGGGCATCGCTCGGTGCGGTTGGGGGCGGTGGGAGAAATTCGGGCGGCAGGGTGGGGGAAATGCCAGCGCGGTGAACCATCGCGATGGCTTCATCGAGAGAGAGCGGCGCCTCGGTCATCGCCGTCCCGAGCATGGCCTCGGCCCAGCGCAGAAAAAGCGGAATTTCGAGACCCTGCTCGCGCAACAACGCAACATCGCGCAGCACTTCGCGGATCGGCCCGTCGGCGAGGATGCGCCCCTCGGCGATGATGACGACGCGGGTGAAAAGGTCGGCGAAGCCGGCGAAATCATGCGCCGTCATCACCAGGGCGCTGCCTTCCCGCCGCGCCGTCTCGGCGATCAGCGGCATGACCAGGGCGCTGCCCACGGGATCGAGATTGCTGAGCGGCTCGTCGAGGATCAGCACCTCCGGCCGCCGCGCCAGGGCGCAGGCGATGGCGACACGCTGTTTCTGCCCGCCCGAGAGGGTATAGACCAAGGCGTCGCGCATCTCCGCCATGCCGCAGCGCGCAATGGCCTCATCGGTGCGGGCCATGATCTCGGACTGGGGCAAGCCAAAATTCTCGAGCGCGAAGGCGATCTCGTCTTCCACCGTGAGGCAGGTGATCTGGCTTTCCGGATCCTGCATGACGATGGCGACCTTGGCGGAAAAATCGGCAAGGCTGGTCTCGACCCGATTGGTGTCGATCCCGTCGAGCCGCACCATCCCCCGCACCACGCCGCCGATGATGCGGGGGATGAGGCCAGCCAGCAGCATCAGCAGCGTGCTCTTGCCGCCGCCGCTCGGGCCGAGGAGCAGGATACGCTCGCCAGCGCCGATCGAGAGATCAAGATCGCGGAGGATTGTTTTCTCACCTTCCGCGAACGCGAAATCAACCGCGCCGAGGCCGAGCCGCTCGCCATCCGCGCGCGCGGCCTTTCCCCGCTCCCCCTGCTCGGGCGTCTTCGCCGCGGCCGAAACGGGTGGGGCCAGTGCCGAGGCCGCTGACACCAGCGCGCCGCGCTCGTCTCGGCGCCAAGGGCCGTGCCACCGAGCCGGGCGGCGCGCGAGGCCACCCAGATCTGCTTGATCGCCCGGCTGCCCGACAGGAGCTTGTAGAGCTGGATTTGCCCGAGCGCGATCAGCGCCCCGGTGAGCAGGCTCGCCCCACCATAGGCCCAGAGATAGCCATAGAGCATCGAGCCGGCGAGCGGGGCGACGCCGAGATAGATATAGAAAATCCCATCCACCAGGAAATGGCAGAGCCCGCCGATCAGCAGCCAGCGCCAGAAGTTCGTGCGGTATTCCGCCCAGAACAGCGTCGCGAACCAGATCAGCGGGCCACCGATGATATAGGCCTGCAGGGCGATGAAGCCGAACGGATCGCCGGTGATCAGCCGCATCGACGCCTGCACCAGCATGGCAACGACGAAGACCAGCCCGCTCTTGCGGATCGGATAGCCAAGCGTGAGCAGAATATAGAGGATGGCAAGCAGGAACGCGGCGAAGAACAGGCCGATCGGCCCCATGCTCTGCGCCACGCTGTTGATCAGCGGCGAGCCGACCAACATATAGGCCCAGGCAACGACCCCCGTGATGACGCCGACGATCAGGTCAACGGCGCGGAAGGTCTTGATATCGTCGATCAAGTTTTTGATCATTGATGATTTTCCTACAACGGCGCTGGTGCATGCATGGCGTACGGGCAACAAAGACACGCAAAACCGATGCCAGGTAAATTTCGCGGCAATTCGAGAGGTAGACGACGGACTTGCCTTGTATTTGATCGGGGGTGCGCGGCAATTGCATCATAGCCGGGCAATCATATCGATCTTGATCAGCCCGCCACGGGCCAGCGCGGTGACGCCGATAGTGATGCGCCGCTGAACGACATATCCCTTGAGGAAGGGGGTCTGGGGCCACGGGCCCCAGCGGGTTGCGGGCAGCGCCCACACCTTACTTTTCCCTCCTCGGCGCGCATTTTGTGCTTGATCCGGGGCTGGCGAGCGTCTATTTCCGCCGTGGTGCGGCGCGCCAAACCATGCGTGCGCGTTTGTGCCCCGGCTTCGGCCGGTTTCTGCAACCATTTGTAGGGATCACATGAACCCGCGATCTAGCAGCCAGCCCACGGAGAGCCATAGTCGGCGCTTAGCGCCTGCTATGCCGTATCTGTCGGGTTGGTCCACCGCCCGGGATCCGCATGTGACCGTTCAGACTCCAGCGCGCCGTCGCTAGGGTCTCGCGGCCAGGCCTCCCGGGCTCGAGCAACCGCTTGAGCAAGAGGAGGCGAGTATGGCCGCCCTTTTTTCCTTTGACCGGCCCCGGACGGGACTTTCCGCCGCGGCCAATATCCTGACCTTCCGGCGCGACACAAACGCCGGCGTGAGCCGCCCTCCTCTCAGCCTGCACTGGCAGCAGGATGTGCAAGGCCGTCTCTATGCCCATTGGGAGGCCGCGAGCGCCGCCCAAACCGGCCCGCAGCCCGCGCGCGTTGCGTGAGGACCACAACCACCCGATCCCCAAGGCACTTCCAGGCAACCCAACGGACGGCAGACATGACCCATATCGACAATATCGAAAACCTAACCCATGAGGCCGTGCTGGACTCCGCCCATCTCGGCGATATCGAGGGCGCGCTCGGCACCATCAAGCGCGACGATACCGCGCGACGGCGGACCTGGGGCGCGCGGATCGCGATGCTGGCGGCAGTCATCGGCCCCGGCCTCATCGTCATGGTGGGAGACAATGATGCCGGGGCCTATGCCACCTATACCCAGGCCGGGCAGACCTACGGTTCTTCGCTGCTCTGGACGCTCATCCTGCTGATCCCGGTGCTCTATGTCTGCCAGGAAATGGTGGCGCGCCTTGGCGCGGTCACCGGGGTTGGCCATGCGCGGCTGATTTTCGAGCGCTTCGGTAAGTTCTGGGGAGCGTTCAGCGTTATCGACCTCTTTCTGCTCAACGCCCTCACCATCGTCACGGAATTCATCGGCATCAGCCTGGCGATGGACTATTTCGGCCTGTCGAAAGCACTCGGCGTGGTGGTGGCAGCCGGGTTGACCATGGCCGCTGTCAGCACCGGCAGCTTCCGGCGCTTCGAACGGTTCGCGGTTCTGCTGTGCCTGGGCAGCCTCGTGGTCGTGCCGATCTTCCTCGCCGCGCACCCGGCGGTAGGCGACATGGCCCGTGATCTTGTGATACCCCGGCTGCCGCAGGGTAAGCTTTCCGACATCATGCTGCTCATCATCGGTATTGTCGGCACCACCGTCGCGCCCTGGCAACTGTTCTTCCAGCAGAGCTACGTGGTGGACAAGCGCCTGCGCCCGCGCCACATCGCCTATGAGCGCGGTGATATGGCGATCGGCGTGGTGTTTACGCAGATCGGCGCGATCTCGATGCTGGCCTTCGCCGCGGCCGCCTTCGCGGGCCGGCCGGAGTTCGGCAACTTCACCGATGCCGGCGGCGTGGCCGCCGGGCTCGCCAAGTATGTCGGCCGGTGGGCGGGCGACCTGTTCGCCATCGGCCTGATCGACGCGGCCCTGCTCGGCGCCGCCGCGGTCGGGCTGTCCACCTCCTATGCGCTCGGCGATGTGCTGTCGCTGCGCCACTCGCTGCACCGCAAGCCGACCGACGCGCTCGGCTTCTATGCGATCTACAGCGTGCTGATCGCGCTGTCCGCCGTGCTCGTGCTGATCCCAGGTGCACCGCTTGGACTGATCACGGAAGCCGTGCAGGTGCTGGCTGGCGTGCTGCTGCCCAGTGCGACGGTGTTCCTGCTGCTGCTGTGCAATGACCGCGCGGTGCTGGGCCCCTGGGTGAATGGCCGCTGGCAGAACCTCGTCACCGGGGTGATCGTCGCGCTGCTCGTCGTGCTGTCGCTCGTGCTGACGGCCGCCGTGGTGTTTCCTGACCTGACGGGTACGCAGATCCTCGGGATCATGGCCGGCGGCGCCGGGCTCGGCGTGCTCGCCTTTGGCGCGACGCGATTCCTCGGCAAGGACGAGGAAGAAAATCCGGCGCTCGCGGCGCTGGCCCGGGCGGATCGCGACACCTGGCGCATGCCGCCGCTCCCCGAACTGGCGCCACTCCGCATGTCGCTGGCGAAGAAGGTCTGGCTGTCGGCACTCCGCGCCTATCTCATCGTCGCCTGTCTCGCGGTGGTCGTGCAGGTGGTGCTCATGGCCCTGCATGGATGAGGGAGATTTGGCCATGCGAAAACTCTCACTTCTCGCTCGCGTTCTCCGCTCGCTCCTGCCGGCCTTGCGCCGGCAGGAAGTCACGCCCCCCTTGCGCTCTGGTGTCGCGCCAGCACGCTCCTCCTGGTGAACAGGCGCGAAAGGACGACAGACCACGGGCTTTCCTTTCTGCCGGCGGCTTGCCCGCGGAGGGCTGCCCGCCAGGTAGCTTGGCGCGATTAACGGCGGGCGCTTGACAAAGAAAGTTAGCCTCTGCTACATAATGTATCACTTGCTACAAGTAGAATAGAGGCGAGAAGACCATGATCGCAATGAATCATATCGCCCTTTGCTACCCCGCGCGCGTGCTGCTCATCTTGAACAGGCGCGACGAGAAGATGTCGGACCACAAGGTTTCCTTCCCGCCCAGTCCGCGCTGACCTCCCGTTCGGCGCGCGGCCTTCGCTGCCGCGCGCCGAACGGGGGGTCAAATTTCCCCCGCTCAATCGACAAAAACCTCCCGGTTTCAGCCTCGTCTGAAGCTGCCTCAGAACACGACCTGAGGACCGCCTGGTCATGCCGTACTCGTTTCGCCATCAACCGCGGCGCACGCGGGTTCTGTTGCGTGCGCTCTTGCTAACTTTGTTATCGCTGACGGCCATCGCCGAGGCATCGGCGCAGACGGCGAGCTTGGCCACCGCCTGGCCCGCAATCAGATTGCAACAAGACCCCGCGCCAGGCCTGGGTTCGCGGTCATGAGGCGCACGTGAGCAAACATCGGCTATTTATCGATGAAGTTGGGAGGTAGATTCCGGGCGTGTGCCTAAGTGGCGGCCTGGGTTTCGGGGGGGTCCACAACGGAAAGCAATCGCTTTGGTGTTGATATACCGAGTTTTTTCAGGATTTCACTGACGTCGGGGCCGATTTTTGTTCGCTGAACAATACCCCGGCCCTCGGCTTGATAGCGGACGGCTTTCAGGGC
>JAKCCP010000372.1 GCA_021841985.1 Pseudomonadota bacterium
TCGGCCTCGGCGAGGATCGCCTCGCGCGCGCTCTGGTTCATGTCGGCGCAATAAAACCGGAACCCGGCGCCGCCATCGGCCTTGGCGCGGTACATGGCGAGATCGGCATTGCGCAGAAGCTCATCGAGGGCGCTGCCATCGGCGGGATAGAGGGTGATCCCGACGCTCGCCGAGAGCGTCAGGGTCTGCCCGTCGATGCCAAACGGCTGCGAGAGCGAAAAGATCACCTGGCGGGCGAGGGCGGCGGCGTCCTCGGTCTCGCGGACCTCGGTTTGCAGGATCGCGAATTCATCGCCCCCGAGCCGCGCCACGGTATCGGATTCGCGCACCACATGGCGCAAACGCCCGGCGACCGCGTGCAGCAATTGATCGCCAAGCTGGTGGCCGAGCGCGTCGTTGATGTCCTTGAAGCGGTCGAGATCGATGAAATGGAGGGCGAACAGCCGCCCGCCGCGACGGTTGCGGGCCAGCTCACGTTGCAATTGTTGCTGCAATAACAGTCTATTGGGAAGTCGTGTGAGCTGGTCGTGATGGGCGATGTGACGAAGCCGGCTTTCGGCGTGCTTGCGCTCGGTGATGTCGATCGCCGAAGTGAGCACGCTCACCACCTTGGCGCTCGCATCGCGGAGCGGCGATTTGGTGGTGAGGAACACCCGCGGCATCCCGGCCCGGTCGATGATTTCTTCCTCATAGGCCGGCAGCGCCTCGCCGGCTTCGAATACCAGCCGGTCCAGCGCCCGGCTGCGCGCGGCATAGGCCGGCCCGAAGGTCGCGGCCGCATCCATGCCGATGCAGCGCTCGGGGTCGACGCCGGAGAAATTCGTCTGATAGGCGTTGACGAAAATGTAGGCGCCGGTTTCGTCCGTCGCGCTGATCATCGCCGGGACGGTGTCGATCACCTGCGCCAGCCGCTCACGGCTGTCGCGCAAAAGCGCCTGGCGGGAACGCTCGCTCGCCGCGAGTTCGTGTTCGAGCGAAAGGGCGCGGCCCTTGATCAGGCGCTGCTGTTTGCTGAGCTTGAGGAGGTTCCGCGCGCGGGTGATGAATTCCTGATGATCGACCGGACTTTGCAGGAAATCGGTGGCGCCCGCTTCGAGCGCGCGCAAGCGAAAGCCGCGATCCTCATAGACGGTGATGACGATCACCGGGACATCGGCGCCGTTGGGCAGGGCGCGGAAGCGGCGGGTGAATTCCGCCCCGTCCATATAGGGCATTTTGAAATCGGTGATCACCAGATCGGGGTCGGACGCGGCGAGGTTTTCGAGCGCCGCCCGCGGGTCGCCGAAGGCGCGCACTTCGGCGCCATCTTCCAGCGTCGCGGCAAGCCGGGAGAAGATATTGCGGTTGGTTACCCGGTCATCGAGGATGGCAATCAGGGTCATCGCGCGTTTTGCGTTTCCAAGCTCAGCCACATCTCCGGCGCTGGCAGCCGACCATTCAATCGATCACCGATACAGGATAAAGCATTGATAACCCGTTACCAGAAGCCGCCGCGGCGGCAAGGACAACCGCGCCGCAGCGAGGCTCGCGTTCCCCGCCCCTGACACGCGCAGCAATAATCCCATCTCCCTCAAAGCGTATCAGTGGCCGAGAGTATCGCCGCGTCAGCCGATTTTGTCACGTGATTTTGTAATATCTGGTTTCAACCTATTGGGTTTTTCTGCCCCCTTACCCCACTTTCTCCTCGGCCTCCGGCAAAGGCGGGCTGGCCAGCGCCGCGAGACGGGCCCGAAGGCGCGGCGGCAGAGGGGTTGCCCGGCGGGTCCGCAAATCCATCAATACGAGAATGCTCTCGGCCGTCGCGACACAGACGTCATCACGGAACAACCCCTGGCCGAGGGTGAAGGAGGAGCGCCCGAGACCGAGCACCACGGTGCCGATCTCGATCCGCTCACGCCACAGGATTTCGGCCCGGAAATCAAGCGTCAGGCGGGCGATGACGAACTCCGTCCCGGGCGGCGCGAAGGGGGTTTCCTGGCTATGGAACAGCCCCACCCGGCCGCTTTCGCAAAACGTCGCGAAGACCGCGTTGTTGACATGCCCCTGGCGATCGGTATCGCCGTAGCGGGCGCGTTCCTCGCACCAGAACGTGAAGCGCCGACGATCGGTCAGCGGCGAAACGTCTTCCGTCATTCCCGTCTCCATGGTTTGTCGCGCGAATCGGTCTCCGCGAATGGCTTTTCATGCGGCCGCTCAGTCTGCCCCCTCGCCGGCATCGGGTCGCCGGCATCGGGTCGATCGAGGGCGGCCTCGGCGGCGGCGAGATCGGCCGGGGTGTTGAGGTTGCGGAACGGATCGGGAAACGGCCTCCCGTAATCAGCGATGGCCGCCTGGTGGCGGGCGAAAAAATCGCCCACCCGCCGCTCCCCGCGCGCCAGCCTCGCCGCGAGATCATCGGCGAGCGCCGGATCGACGGGAAGCAGCGCGACCGTCGGGTGCGGGCGCCCGGCGGAGGCGGCGATCGCCATAAGCCGCCCGGCCGCCCGCCGCGCGGCATCGAGCCGGGCGCGGAGATCACCGGGGAGGAACGGGGTGTCGACGGGCACCACCAGCAAATCCGCGATCTCCGGCCACCGCTCTTGCGCCCAGCCGAGCGCGGCGAGAATGCCGGCGAGCGGACCCGGCCGATCAGGGAGGGGATCGGTGAGAACGGGCAGGCCGAAAGCGGCGAATCGGCCCGGATCGCCATTGGCGCTCAGCACCATGGCCGCGACCTGCGGGCCGAGCCGCGCCATGACATGAGAGAGCAGCGGCCGCCCGGCGAGCCGGATCGCCGCCTTGTCGGCGCCGCCCATCCGCCGCCCGGCGCCGCCGGCGAGGATGACGGCAAGGGTCGCGCCCTTCCCATCGCGCCCGTCCTTCGCCAAAATGCCCTCCCGCTCGCCGGCACCGGCCACCAAAATCTCGTCCTTGTTCTCTGGAGGAACCCAAGATGTATCGCCGCGCGCTTCTCGCCGCGTCGCTTAGCGTGCCCCTCTTCGCCATCGGGGGGAAGGCGCGGGCGGCGGAATTTAGTTATAAATACGCGAGCAACCTGCCCGCCACCCATCCGCTCAACATCCACGCCGCGGCGGCGGCCGAGCGGATCAGGGCGGAAAGCCAGGGCCGGCTCGACATCGCCGTGTTCCCCAATAACCAGCTCGGCTCCGACACCGACGCCCTGAGCCAGTTGCGGAGCGGCGCGCTGGAATTCTTCACTCTCTCCGGGCCGATTCTCGCGACCCTGGTGCCGGCCGCCTCGCTCAATGGCGTCGGCTTCGCGTTCAAGACTTACGATGAGGTGTGGGCGGCGATGGATGGCCCGGTCGGCGCCTATGTGCGCGGCGAGATCACAAAGCGCGGCCTCCACGTGTTCGAGAAAATCTGGGATAACGGCTATCGCCAGATCACCACCGCGACCCGGCCGATCCAGACCCCGGCCGATCTCCACGGCTTCAAGATCCGGGTTCCGGTGAGCCCGCTCTGGACCAGCCTGTTCAAGGCGTTCGGCGCCGCCCCGGCCTCGATCAATTTCAGCGAGGTCTATTCCGCCCTCCAGACCCATATCGTCGACGGCCAGGAAAACCCGCTCGCCATCATCGAGACCGCGAAACTCTACGAGGTGCAGAAAAACCTCTGCTTCACCAATCATATGTGGGATGGCTACTGGATGCTCGCCAATCCCGACGCGCTCGCCCGCCTGCCGCCCGATCTTCAGGATCTGGTGACCCACGAATTCAACCAGGGCGCCATGGCCGAGCGGGTGGATGTCGCGAAGATGAACGCCGAGCTTGGCGCAACCTTGAAAGCGCAAGGCATGGCGGTGTTCGAGACCGACCCCACCGCCTTCCGCGCCGCCCTGCAAAGCGCCGGCTTCTACGCCGAATGGCGCCAGCGCCTCGGCGCGCAGGCCTGGGGCGCGCTGACCTCCGTGGTCGGGCCGCTCGCATGAGATTTTCGGACAAGATCGGCCTCGTCACCGGCGGGCTTTCGGGAATCGGCGCCGCGATCGCGGAAGCGCTGGCGCGCGAGGGCGCGACCGTCATCGCCGCCGATATCAGCGCCCCGGCGGAGGCGACACTGGCCGGCGGCGGCATTCTGCCGTTCCACACCGATGTCACCGATCCCGCCTCGGTCACCGCCCTGATCGCGGCGGCGAAGGCGCGCTTCGGGCGGATCGACACTCTCGTCACCTCGGCCGGAATCGGGCGCGATCTGCCGTTTCTCGAAACCCCGCTCGCCGAGTTCGAGCGCATGCTCGCGGTCAATCTGCGCGGCACCTTCCTCGTCGCCCAAGCCACGGCGCGCGAGATGGCGCGGACCGGCGGCGGCGCCATCGTCACCATCGGCTCGGTCTCCGGCCAGCGCGGCAATATCGGCCGCGCCGCCTATGGCGCCTCCAAAGGCGGCGTCGCGACCCTGACCCAGGTGATGGCGGTGGAACTGGCCGGCGCCAATATCCGCGCCAACTGCCTCGCCCCCGGTCCGGTGGAGACGCCCCTGGTCGCCGAAATGCACGACCCGGCGATCCGCGCCGCCTGGTCGCGCGAAACTCCGATGCACCGCTACGCCGCGCCCGCCGAAATCGCCGCCGCCGCCTGCTTTCTGCTGAGCGACGACGCCAGCTTCATCACCGGCCACGTCCTCGCCGCCGATGGCGGGTTCCTCGCCGGCGGGTTGATCGGGCGGTAGAAAAAGAAAGAAATGTTCTTTTTGGAAAAAGAACCAAAAACTTTCATCCCTTAGGCAGCGCCTGCGGCGCTGCCGGGCTGGAAAGAGCCGCCATCCGGCTTGCACCCGGCACGGGAGATGATCTTCCCTGGCCTTTCACACTGGCGAGGTGTTCTTCAATAGCGAAAGCATCGGAAATCTCAATGATGAATAATGGCCTGGAGCCTGATGACGAAGGGGCCTTTATCATCCTCGACTTTAGAGGGGACAAACTCGATCCAGCGCCACTCATGTCTTTGATCAAGCTAACGCCTGTCCGACCCAAGAAAAAAGGCGACCCTTTGGGCCCATCTCGGGGAGGGAGAACTCCTGTGGCCAAGACTGGGTATTGCGGGTTCAGCACGACGGGCAAAGGTTTACCAAAAGATGGTAACGCGCATTTGGCAATTCTTCTCAAAACGGTGTCGGACCACATCGTTGCCATTCGTCAGATAATGTTGGCACAATCACTGGAATGGCGCGCCGTTTTTTTTGAAGGTCACGCCGAGGGAGGACGCTTCTCCGACCTGCGTCCTGAACTTATCGATAGAGCAACTCAGATAGGCTTGCCACTTCTTCCAAGCGAAAACGAGGTAGTGACAATCGTGGAAGATTTTGGCCAAAGTGATCCATAAGTAAAATAAGCCATAAGCGGCTAGAAATACAGAATTTAATGATTAAAAATCCATCAAAGGCAGAGAATATGATAAAATATACAAAATCTTCCTGAAGACAATGTGAGATGGACAGATATATGGTATGAGCTATACAAATCTTGGAAAATATCTCCAAATTTCAAACCGTAAAATGCCGTGATAAAACGTATCATCCGTATAGGATGCTTAATATTAATATGCTTGTTTTTGTTATTTTCAGCATTTATTTTTGTTGTTATTTGGCTTTTTTCTCACTCAGCTCCTGCTGAATGCTACCTTGACTCCCGCCAAAGCTTTCCATCTCCGGATCATGACTGGGTGGCAGTGGTCGAGAACCATAAATGCCAAGAGGGATTGGGGGAATGGCTCCCTGATTGGTCGGAAGTCTACTTGGTAACGGAGAGGCTGGTGCCGTTGCAGGTCATTCCGATCCTCACCACGGGTGAAGCGCCCCCCCAAATCGTCTGGTCCGCGCCGAACGTGCTGCAAGTCCGGGTTGGCTGGCCGGACAAGTTCGAACTCTGGGTCAGAAACGCCAACGGCGTCCGGATCGATATGCGCTATGACACCTCATTGATCGATGAGGGCGCAAAGAAACCGAGATGACACCAGGGACACACGGCGCACACTGGGGAAATACAAAAATCTTTCAAAAACAAGACAAAAACGACCGATATAAGCTATGAGCTAAATTCCGCCGCCGGCGCGCCGCCAGGCGGCGGCGATGGCGCGGCCGGCGAGAACGCCGAGCAATTCCCGGCGATATTCCGCCGAGGCGTGCAAATCGCTGTGTGGCGTGGCGCCGCGGCGCAACGCATCGATCGCGGCGGCAAGGGAAGACGCGGTCAAATCCTCACCCTCCAGCACCGCCTCCGCGGCCCGCGCGCGGCCTGGCGTATCCCCGCCGCCGAGCAGCGCGATCCGCACGCCCCGCGCCCGCTGGTCCACGCGCGCCAGCGTCACGGCGACGGCGGCGAGCGCGAAATCGCCGTGGCGGCGGGCGAGTTCGGCGAAACCCCAGCCGGCGCCGGGAGGAAGATAGGGAAATTCGACCGCGGTGATGATCTCGTCCGCCGCCAGCGCCGTGGTCAGGGCGGAGAGGAAGAATTGCGCCGCCGCATGCGCCCCCTCCCCGCGCGGCGAGCGCGTCAGGATCCGGGCCTCGAGCAGCACCGCGAGCAGCGGCCACTCCGCCGCCGGGTCGGCCTGGGCCAGGCTGCCGCCAAGGGTGCCGCGATAGCGGATCGCGGGATGGCCGAGTTCCGCCATCGCCGCGACGATCAGCGGGAAATGCCGCGCGACCGGCGCCGCCTCGGCAATGGCGGCGTGCCGCGTCATCGCCCCGATGCAGAGCCCCGCATCCGCTTCCGCGATCCCGGCCAAGCCGCCGACGCGGTTGATATCGACCAGCACCGCGGGGCGCAGCAGGCGGAAATTCAGGAGCGGCATCAGGCTTTGGCCGCCGGCGAGAAGCTTCGCCGCCTCTCCTTCGGCGGCAAGCACGCCGAGCGCCTGATCGAGGGTCTCGGCGCGGTGATAGCGAAACGGCGGCGGCTTCACGGCGCGCTCACCCCGGCTTGTGACAAACGAAACAGCGGAATCCCGCCGGCCGAAACCAGCCCGCCGGCGAGCGCCAGCGGCAGATCGACCTCCGGCTTGCCGCCCTCCGCCGCCGGGTGGGCGAGGAGGTGGAGAACCGCGCCCAGGGCCTGCGCCGAGGCGTCCGCGATCATCCCCTGGCGGGCGAGGCTGGCGACGGCGGCATCGGGGTCGAGAAGATGCAGAAATCCAACCCCTTCCGGCGCGAGCTTGTCATCTAGGTCGAGCTTCGCCTCGCCCGACATCGTCGTCCCGCCCCAATCGGTGAGGGTCGCGGCCAGACGCAGCGAACCATGCGCCGCGTGCCAGGCCGCTTCCGTCGCGGCGACATCGGCGCCCGTCGCCGCCGGGAGCGGCGTGAGGCTGGCATCGAACGAAGCGCGGCCGATATGCGCGCCGAACGGCCAGGCGACCACCGCCGGCAAGCCGATCCCGCCGGCCTGGATGTGGAGTGTCAGGCTCGGCGGTTCGACCGGGGCCGAAACGAGGAAATCGACCCGGTCGATCGTAAGAACGATCCCCGGCGCCGCATCTTTCGGCATCTGATCGGGCCGGAGTGTCACCCGCAGCACCTCGCCGGCAAGCGGCGACGCCGCCTCCGAGGCGGTCAAACTCGTGTGCAGGGCGGCGGTCTCGGCCGTGATCGCGAGCGGCGGCAAAACCCCGAGTGTCGCGCGGGCGGTGCCGATGGGGGTGATGAGGAGATCGCTCGGCGCGGTGAGGGCGACCGCGAGGTCGAGTTCGGGGAGATTGAGCGACACCCCGCCGGGCATCGCCGCCGCCCCGCCCTTGAGCGCGAAATCCGGCACCACCAGCCGGGCCGCGAACGGCCAGCCGGTGAGATGCGCGGCCCCGCTCTCGACCACCCACCCCTCAGCCTGCCGCGCCGCCCGCCAGCCGGCATAGCTCTCGCTGATCATCCCCCCGGCCCAGCGCCAGACGAGATAATCCGCGCCGGCGAGCGCGAGCAGGCCGAGCAGGAGAACTCCGAACAGCCAGCGCAGCGCGCGTCTCATGCCAGCAGCCTCGCGATGTGGCGGCGCAGCGCCGGCAATAGCTCGGCGCCGAACCAGGGATTGGCCCGCTCCCAGCCGGTGGTGCGCCAGGATGGATGCGGAAGTGGCAGATAATGCGGCAAATAGCGACGAAAATCAGCCACCCTCTCGCCCATCCGGCCGCGCCCGAGCACGAAATCCTGAGCATGGCCGCCGACCAGCAGGGTGAGTTCGATCGCCGGCATGAGCGGGCGGAAGCGCGGCTGCCAGAGCGCCGCACAACCCGGCCGTGGCGGCGCATCGCCCCCTCGCGAAAGCCGCCCCGGGTAGCAGAGGCCGACCGGCAGGATCGCGACCCGCGCCGTGTCGTAAAACACCGTCTCCCCGATCCCGAGCCAGGCGCGGAGGCGCCGGCCGGAGGCATCGGTGAACGGGACGCCGCTCGCATGCACTTTTGTGCCCGGCGCCTGGCCGATGATCAGGAGCCGCGCCGTCGCCGAGACGCGGAACACCGGCCGCGGGCCGAGCGGCAGTTCGGCGGCGCAGCGCACGCAAGCGCGCGCCTCGGCGGCGAGCGCGGCAAGCGCCCCCGCCTCAGCCAAGGGCGTACTCCGCTTCGGCGGCATAGACCGCCTGCTCCTTGCCGAGGCGCGAACTGAACAGGGTGAAATGCGCGACCGGCACCGGCGACGCGCGAAACAGGTTATGGGTCTGGAGAAACGCCGCGAGCTTCTCGCCGGGCGGGTTGTCGAGCCGGGCGAGCGAGACATGCGGAACGAAGCGCCGGCGCTCGGGGGCGAAGCCGGCGCGCTGCAACGCGGTCTCGATCTTGGTCTGCAAATGCTCGAGAGCGGGGTTGCGCTCGACCCCGGCCCAGAGCGCCGCCGGCTTGCCCGCCTTCTCGAACGTGCCGACCCCGGCCAGGGTCAGCGAAAACCCTGGGGCGCGCAGCGAGGACAAGGCCAGATCGGCTTCCTCGGCGCGATAGCCCGGGGTCTCGCCGATGAAGCGGAGCGTCAGATGATAATTCTCGGCGCTGATCCAGCGCGCCCCCGGCAAGCCGCCGACGAGCAGCGCCAGCCGCTCGCGGAGCGGCCAGGGCAGATCGAGCGCGACGAAGAGGCGGATCATGCGGCCCCTCTCACTTCGCGACCTCGGCCACCAGGCGCGCGGCATAGGGGAGCGCCAACGCGACCACAAGTTTTTCCCCCGCCGCGTTGGGGTGCAGGTGGTCGGCCTGGGTGAGGGACGCATCGCCCGCGACCCCGGCGAGGAAGAAGGGTTCGAAAATCACCCCCGGACGCTGCCCCAGCCGCGCGAACGCGGCGCGGAACCGCGCCCCGTACTCCGCCCCCATATTCGGCGGCGCATACATCCCGCAGAGCAGCACCGGGATATGGCGCGCCGCCAAGCGGTCGAGAATCGCGGCCAGATTGGCCTCCATCACCTCCGGCGCGGTCCCGCGCAGCCCGTCATTGGCGCCGAGTTCGACGATTGCGGCCCCGGGCGCGGCCGCCGGATCATCGCCGAGCAGCCAATCGAGCCGCGCCAGC
Source organism: Pseudomonadota bacterium (assembly GCA_021841985.1). The sequence continues at coordinate 9,493 of JAKCCP010000372.1, forward strand.
CCGCCGGCGCTGGTGTCGCCGGAAACCGCGCCGTCCTGGAGCTTGACCGGCGATCCTCGCGCCTGCAAGCCCGCCGCGAGCAGCGCCTGAAACCCCTCCTCCGGCGGCAAGCCATAGCCGGCGGCGAGCGAATCGCCGAGCACCAGGACGCGGACCGGGGCGCCGGCCGGCGCCGCGCCGAGCAGAAAGACCGTGGCAAGCATGGCGAGCGGAAGCCGCATCGCCGGCGCCACCACGCCCTCGCGCCCGGCGCGACAAATCCCATATGCTGTCGTCATGGATGCCCGAAGCCCCCTCGCCGCCGCCACACCCGCCCTCGCCCCTCTCATCCGCGCACGTGGCCTCGCCCTGACGGTGCCTTCCGCCGCCGGACCCGTCAACATTCTCCACGGCATCGATCTCGACATCGTGGCGGGCGAGACGGTGGCGCTGCTCGGTCCCTCGGGCTCGGGCAAGACCAGCCTCCTGATGCTGCTCGCCGGGCTGGAGCGCCCCAGCGCCGGCCATATCACGCTCGCCGGGCACGACCTCACCAGGCTCGGGGAAGACGCGCTCGCCCGCCTCCGCCGCGACCATGTCGGCGTCGTCTTCCAGGCCTTCCACCTGATCCCGACCATGACCGCGCTCGAGAACGTCGCGGTGCCGCTCGAACTCGCCGGCCGCGCCGATGCCCGTATCCGTGCCCGGGCGAGTCTGGAAGCGGTCGGGCTCGGCCATCGCCTCAGCCACCTCCCAGGCCAGCTTTCCGGCGGCGAGCAGCAGCGGACGGCGATCGCCCGCGCCTTCAGCGCGACGCCGCGCCTGATCCTCGCCGACGAACCCACCGGCAATCTCGATCAGGCGACCGGGCGGGAGATCATTTCTCTCCTGTTCGCCGAGCAGCGGGCGCACGCGACCACCCTCCTCCTCGTCACCCACGATCCGGCGCTGGCTTCGCGGTGCGAACGCCGGCTCCATCTCGCCGATGGCCGCCTTGTCGCCTGATCGGGGGCCTGACCGGGGGCCTGAGCGGGGGCCTGAGCGGGGGCCTGAGCGGGGGCCGGGAAAATCATGAAACTGGTTTTCCGGCTGGTCTTCCGGGAATTGCGGCATGGCGGGCGGGGGTGGTGGCTGGTGCTCATCTGCCTCGCCCTCGGGGTCGCCGCGATCGCTGCCGTCGGCGGGGTCCGGGCTGGGGTCGCGGCCGGGCTGGCCGCGGATGGGCGGCGGATTCTGGGCGGCGATATCGAGGTCTCGGCCGGGGCGGAGGCTGTCCCGGCCGAGGTCGCGGACTGGCTTCGCGCGCGCGGGGCGCGGCTCTCGGCGGTGGTGCGCCTGCGCTCGCTGCTCGTCGTGCCGAACGGCGCGCGGGCTTTGGTCGAACTCAAGGCAGTGGATGGCGCCTGGCCGCTGGTCGGCGCGGCAACGCTCGCCCCGGCGCAGCCGCTCGCCGCCGCTCTGGCGTTGCGCGATGGCCGCTACGGGCTTTTGGTCGAGCGCGCGGTGCTGGATCGGCTCGGGATCGCGGTCGGGGCGCGGCTTCGGCTCGGCGAGGCGGAATTCGATCTTCGCGGCGTCCTGGTGGACGAGCCCGACCGGGTGGGGAGCGCCGGCCTCTTTGGCCCGCGAGCGCTGATTTCGACCGCGGCGCTCGCGGCAACCGGGCTGATCCAGCCGGGCAGCCTCGATGATCATGCCCTCCGCGCCGCACTCCCGCGGGCGCCGGCGGAATTGGCGGCGGCATTGCGGACGCGCTTCGCGGCCCTTGGGCTCCGCGTTCACGACGCGCGCGACGCGGCACCGGAATTGGCCCGGTTTCTCTCCCGCATCGCGCTCTTTCTCTCGCTCGCCGGCCTCACGACGCTGCTGATGGGCGGCATCGGGGTCGCCAACGGGGTGCGCGCCTGGATCGAATCACGCGCCCGGAGCCTTGCGATCCTGCGCTGTCTCGGCGCCTCCGACCGGCTGATTTTTGCCGTCTCAGCGACCGAGGTCGCGGCGCTGGCGCTCACTGGCATCCTCGCCGGGCTCGCGATCGGGGCGGTGGTGCCGCATCTGCTCGCCGGGATCGTGCGGGGAGGGTTAGGGGTTGCGCCGCAAGGCGGGGTCCGGTTCGGCCCGCTCGCGCTCGCCGGGCTTTACGGGGCGCTGACCGCGGCGGCGTTCGCGCTCTGGCCGCTGGCGCGCGGAACGCGGATACAGGAGGAAGCG
>JAKCCP010000136.1 GCA_021841985.1 Pseudomonadota bacterium
GCCGATTTTTCCTGGGCACGGCGGCCTTGGATGATGATCGGGCTCGCCTGGTGGGGCTGGCTCGTGCTCTGCTCGCTGCCGCGTCCCGAACATGGCGTGATCGGGCATGGCGTGATCGGGCATGGCGTGATCGGGCATGGCGGAATCGGCGCGACCGTCCAGGCGCTGCTGGTCGCGCGCTTTCTGCTCTTCGTCGCCGCGCTCGAGACCTTCGCTTTGCGGGAGGCCTGGGCGCGGCGGGCGCTTTCGGCCATTCTCCGCCTGGCCGCGCTCTATATCGCCGTGCAATCTGCCTGGCAGTTCGCGACCGGCCGGAATTTCTTCGGCGAGCCGCGCGGCGGCGATGGCGAATTGACCGGCCCCTATGACAAGCCGCGCGCCGGCGGGCAATTTTCTCTTCTTCTCTATCCCGCGCTTCTGCCGCCGATCGCGGCCCTGCTGGCGCGGCCGCAGCGCCTCGTGCGGATCGCCGGGGTCGTTCTCGGCATTGCCGGCATTGTGGTGATGGTGTTGATCGGCCAGCGCATGCCGCTTCTTCTCGCGCTGTTCGGGCTCGTGGTCTCGGGGCTGCTCCTGAAACGGCTCAGGCTTTGGGTTCTGGTCGCACTCGTGGCAGTGGCCGCCTTGATCGCCGCCTCGGGAGTCGTCTCGCCGTCGACCCATTACCGGCTGGTCACCAAGTTTTCCGACCAGATGGAACATTTTCCCGAAAGCCCCTATGGCGTGATCTATGCCCGGGCGCGCGCGATGATCGTGGAAAATCCGCTGACCGGCCTCGGCTTCGACGGCTTCCGCCATTACTGCGGCGAAGCGCGTTATTTCCATGGCTGGCGCTGGCCGGCGGATCCCGCCGATGACGGCGGCGGCCTCGGCGGCTGTCAGATGCACCCGCATAATCTCTATCTCGAGGCGGCGACCAATGCCGGCCTGCCCGGTCTCGCGCTGTTCTCGGCGCTTGCGCTCGCCTGGCTCGCGGCCCTCGGGCGCGGGCTTTGGCGGGCGCCGGAGCCGTTGCGTGTCGGCCTGTTCGTTGCCGTGCTGATCTATCTCTGGCCGATCGCCTCGACCAGTTCCTTCACCGCGATGCCGCTTTCGGGATTCTTTTTCGTCCTGCTCGGCTTCGGCCTAGCGCTGGCACGCACAGAAAAAAACCCGGGGGAATAATCCCCCGGGCTGCGTCAGTCCCTGATAGCCGGGCTGGCAAGTCAGAGCGAGATCTGATCGCCGACGGGAAGGCTCCTGATCCGCTTTTGTGTCGCGGCGAAGATCGCGTTGCAGAACGCCGGCGCGAACGGCGCCGTCGCCGGCTCGCCGACCCCGCTCGAAGGCACGTCCCAGCCGTTCTGGACGATGTGGACATTGGTCACGCGCGGCGCCTCGTCGATGCGCACCACCGGGTAATCATTGAAGTTGCCCTGCTGCGCCACACCGTTCTTGAAGGTGACGGCCGAGTGTTTGGCGACGGTGAGCCCCATGATCGCCGCCCCCTCGATCTGCGAGACGATGCGCTCGGGGTTGACGAAGAAGCCGCAATCGATCGCGGTATCGACGCGAGGCACGCTGATCTTGCCCTTGTCATCGACCGCGACCTCGACCACGGTCGCGACATAGCTCAGGAAGCAGCGCTGCACCGCGATCCCCATGCCGTGGCCGGCGGGAAGATTGCGGCCCCAGCCGGCTTTCTCGGCGACCAGTTCGACGACGCCGCGCACGCGCCCGGTATCGATCGGATAGGTCTCGAACGGATCGCCGTAGTTCCAGAGATCGACGGTGGTCTTGCGCGGATCGACGATGCGCGGGGCGCCGATCAGTTCGAGCAGCATCTCCTTCGGATCGCGCCCGAGTTCATGGGCGAGTTCGGCGACGAAGCATTGCGTCGCGAAGGTGTTGGGCACATTGCGCACCGAGCGGAACCAGCCGATGCGGCTATGGGCCGCAGCTTCGCCGACCTCGCAGCGGATATTGGCGATCTCGAACGGCAGATCGACCTGCCCCATGCTGTATTCCAGCGGCTGTTGGTATTTCGGGTCGGGCATGAAGGTGGAGAACAGGGTCGGCGCGACGTTGCGATGGCGCCAGCCGATCACCTTGTTGCTTCCATCCAGCGCCGCCTCGATCCGCTCGACCGCCGGGGCATGATAGAAATCATGCTGGATGTCGTCTTCGCGCGTCCATTGCACCCGCACCGGAGCATTCAGCGCCTGCGACAGCAGCGCCGCCTCGAGCGCGAAATCGCATTTCGATTTGCGCCCGAACGCGCCGCCGAGCAGTGTCACATTGACCTTCACCTTGTCATAGGCGAGGCCGAGGGTCTTGCAGAGATCGTCATGCGTGCCGCCGGGGCTCTGCACCGGCGCCCAGACTTCCGCCATGCCGTCATGCACCCAGGCGGTCGCGACCGGCGGCTCCATCGGCGCATGGGCGAATTGCGGCACGTAGTATTCCGCCGAAACCACGCGGGCGGCGGATTTCATCGCGGCATCGATGTCGCCTTCGTTGCGCACCGTCTTGCCGGGCTTGCGCGAGGTCGCCAGCATCTCCTCGCGGAATGTGTCGGAATCATAGACGGCGTGCGGGCTTTCGGTCCAAACCACCTTGAGCGCATCGCGCCCCTTGATGGCGATCCCGGTATTGCGCGCGATCACCGCGACGCCGCCGAGCGGCTGGAATTTCGCCGGCCAGTCCCAGCCCTTGACCTCCATCACCTTCTCGACGCCGCGGATTTTCATCGCCGCCGAGCCATCGACCGATTTGACCTTGCTGCCGAGCACCGGCGGGCGAAGGATGACGGCGTATTTCATCCCCGGCAGGCGGACATCGGCGCCATAGGTCGCGGTGCCGGTGGTGATGCCGAAGAGATCGACGATGGGAACCGAGCCCGTGCCGATATAGCGGAAGGAGTTCGGATCCTTAAGGCGGATCTGGTCGGGCGCCGGCGTCGGCAGCGCCGCCGCGTCCGCCGCCAGCTCGCCGAAGCCGAAACTGCGCCCGGAATGGCGATGCACGACCTCGTGGTTGATCGCCTCGACCTCGCTGACATCGACGCCGAGCCGCTTCGCCGCCGCCATCTCCAGCATCAGCCGCGCCGCGGCGCCGCATTGGCGCATCGGCTGCACGAAATGACGGAGGCTGCGCGAGCCGTCGGTGTCCTGGTTGCCGTATTTGACCTCGTCCCCTGGCGCCTGCACGACGCGGCAGCGGCTCCAATCGGCGCTCATCTCATCGGCGACGACCATGGGAAGGCTGGTTTTCGAGCCGGTGCCCATTTCCGAGCGATGGGCGACGATGGTGACGATGCCGTCCTTGTCGATGGCGACGAAGACATGCGGGTCGGAGACGGTGCCGTGCGGCATCGCATCGGCGCCGGTCTTCCATGCGGCCATGGCGCCGCGCGGCAACGCGCTCGCGGCGACGATCAGGCTGCCCGAGGCGACGACGCCCTTGAGCCAAGCGCGGCGGCTGACATTCTCGACCACCGACGCGGGGTCACTCTTATCGATATGGGTCATGTCACACTCCCGTCGCGGCGGTGCGAACCGCGGCTTCGATGCGCTGATAACAGCCGCAACGGCAGATATTGCCGGCCATCGCGGTATGGATCTGCTCATCGGTCGGGTTCGGGGTTTGCTTGAGCAATGCCGCCGCCTGCATGATCTGTCCGGCCTGACAGAAGCCGCATTGCGGCACGTTCACGGCGCGCCAGGCGCGCTGCACGGGGTGGTTGCCGTGCGGGTCGAGCCCCTCGATGGTGACCACCGTTTTGCCGGCGGCATCCGACATCTGCACCGCGCAGGAGCGCACCGCCTCGCCGTTGACATGGACGGTGCAGGCGCCGCAGAGGGCCTCACCGCAGCCGAATTTGGTGCCGGGCAGGCCGGCCTCGTCTCTCAGGAACCAGAGCAGGGGCAAGGACGGATCGCCGTCGTAGCTGTGCTCCTGTCCGTTCACGCTCAGCGTGATCATGGGCCAATTTCCTTGACGCTGTGAAAACGATACCCGCCCGTTCAGGGCGACGATCCTCCCGGATCCTGTTTTCGGTTGTTGGGTCTTGAGCGCGGCACGAAGAGGCAACCACCCTCGCGCGAGATGCCTCGTTTGGCCCGAAGGAAGCGCGACGGCAGTGCTCCAACCGACGTCACCGTGGCCACTCCCCCCCGCCGCGCGATCCTTCTCGCGGAACCCCTCTTCTCGGAAAGTATTCAACGACGATGACGAGCTTCTGTCAATCGTCATCGCAGCTTTCGGCAATCGATGCGGCAAAAATTTTGCAACATTCGTGACAGCGACAAAGGATTGGTGGTTATATTTATATCTGTATTACGAAGTGCGCCGCCAGCCTTGCCAGCCCCGGCGCGACGGCGCCAAATGTCGCGCGCGATTACGGTTCCGGCCGCGCTCTATTCCGTGCCGGTGACATTCGCGATCAGAGGCAGCGAGACCATGGAGAGATCGTTACTGCCCTCGATATACCCCACCCGGAACACGCCATTGATCGGATGTTTGCCGGGCTTGGTCGGCGTCACGCCGATCGCGAAGACCAGGCTGCCCCCCTCGACCTCGCCGCGGATCATCTTGGCGTCGAAGGCGACGCCGTCATCGGCGGCGGAAAACCGCGCGACACGGTTTTCATAGGCTTTGAGAATCCGATAGCCCGCGCGCGGGCGCAAGGTCACGCGCAGCACCGTGTGCGTGCCGACCTTGGCGGCGATATCATCGACGACAACGGCATAGGCCGGACTCTCGCTCAAAATGGAAGAGGCCGCGGCCTGTGCCGGGGCGGACGATGGCTGTCCCGCGACAAAAGCGGCAGCGCATGACGCCGCCGTGAAAAAACGGACGACGCTGAAGCGAAAGACCTGCGACATGAAGAACAATCCTCGGGAGAAAAAGCCTCGACAGCGGCGGCATCTGGGCGAAAAACCAACCGCCATTGCTGGCGGCTGGTCTTTGCCTTGCCATGTTGCGTTACGACCCGGCCTACTTGGTCAGCGCGTAGACCCAGACCACGCCGCCTTGCGGCACGTCCGCCTGCCAGCCGAGCAATTCGCTGAGCAGCGTCTCCTGATAGGCGGCATCAACGCCGTAGCCGGATTGCACGGCGACATATTGCACGCCATTGACCTCATAGCTCGCCGGCGGCGCGATGATCGCCGAGTTGGTGCGCGAATGCCAGAGTTCCTCGCCGGTGGTCGCGTCATAGGCGCGGAATTCGCGGTCATTGGTGCCGCCGCCGAAGACGAGATTGCCGCCGGTCGAAAGCAGCGAGCCCCACATCATCGAATGCGCGTAGAGCTGCCGCCAGCCAGGCGCGCCGGTATTGACGTCATAGGTCTTGATCTCGCCGAAGAACGGCGCTTTCGGATCGACGCTGAAGTGGAAATCAGGGATCGCAACACCGGTCCACCACTGGCCGGGGACGCGCTCCTCGACCTTGCCCTCGAACTTGTTGCAGTGATTCTCGTTCGACGGAATATAGACCATGCCGGTTTTCGGGCTGTAGGATTCATAGGGCCAATCCTTGCCGCCCCAGAGGCCGGGGCAGAATTGCGCCATTTTTCCGGTCCCCGGCTTGTGGTCCATGTCGATTTCCGGCCGCCCCGTCGTCGCATCGACGCTCTTGAAGACGTTTTGCGCAACATAGGGCTGCGCCTTGAGAAAACCGATGCCGCCGTCGGATTTGCGTTGCAGCCAATAGAGATAGCCGTTGCGCTGTGGCGTGAGCAGGCCGTTGACCGTCGCGCCATCTTTCTGGAAATCGACCAGCATCGGCGCGTTCATCGCATCCCAGTCCCAGTCCTCGTTCTGTTGGTACTGAAAATACCCCTTGAGCTTGCCGGTCGCGCCATCGAGCGCGAGCGTGGACGAGGTATAAAGATTATCACCCGGCCTCTGGTCGCCAAACCACGGCGAGCCATTGCCGGTGCCCCAGAACACCGTATCCGTCGTCGGATCGTAATTGCCGGTCATCCAGGTGCTGGCGCCGCCGGTCTTCCAGGTATCGGGCTTTTCCCAGGTATTGCTGCCGGGCTCGCCGGGGGCCGGGATCGAGTAGGTTTTCCAAACCGATTTGCCACTATCGGCATCGAAGGCCTCGACGAAGCCGCGGACGCCGAATTCGCCGCCGGCGACGCCGACCAGGATCTTGCCCTTCACCACCAAGGGCGCCATCGTCATGTAATAGCCGGTCTTCCAGTCCTCGACCTTGCTCTCCCAGACCACCTTGCCGGTGCGGGCATCGAGCGCGACCAGAACCGCGTCGAGGCCGGCGAGATAGACCCGGTCGCCATAAAGCGCGACGCCGCGATTGGTGTTGTGCAGCGCGCTGAACCCTTCCGGCAGCTTGCGCTTGTAGCGCCAGAGTTCATCGCCGGTCGCGGCGTCGAGCGCGATCACCTGGGCATAGGGCGTGGAGACGAACATCACCCCGTTATTGACGATAGGCGGCGATTCATGACCGGAATCGACCCCGGTCGAGAACGTCCACACCGGCGTCAGGCCGCGGACATTGCTGCTGTTGACCTGATCGAGCGGGCTGTAGCTCCAGCCCTGATAATTACCGCGCGTCATCAGCCAGTTCTGCGGTTCGGGATTGGTGAGCCTTGCATCAGTGACCGGCGTGTAATCGGCGCCGTGGGCGAGGCCAGCGAGGCCGATCGCCAGCGTCGCAGCAAGACAAGTGCTCGAGAGTAATTTTTGCATCTTGGCGTCTCCCTTTTGGTTTTTGTTCGGCACGATGATGTCCGCGCCGCTGCCGCGGCGGGACGAAGGCTAGGCGGTCTCGCCCCCGAGGCGGGCCGAAAACCCGGCGGCGACGACGAGAACGCCGGCATCGAGTTTCAGGGGCAGGTGGGGAAGAGAGCGTGGCGCCGGCCCGAACACCAGCTTCGCGTCGTCGCGCGGATCGTAGGTCGAGCCATGGCAGGAGCAGACCATCATTTTCTGCTCCTCTGACCAGGCGTTCACCGGGCAGCCCTGATGGGTGCAGACCGCCGAATAGGCGACGACGTCGGCGGCGGCGTTGGCCAGCGTCGTCGGGCTGAGGCTCGCCGGATCGAGACGGATGACGATCAGGAGATTGAGCCGCGAGCCATCGCGCAAGACGCCATCGGGGCTTTGCGGATAGGCCTGAAATTGCGGCCCGCCGAGCGGCAGATCATCGGGCTTGATGATCTGCCCCTTTTTCGGGCCGGTGAGGAACACCAGCCGGTCGCCAGGCTGGGGATGCAGCTCGCTCGGATCATCGGCGCGGGCGGGCCGCGCGAGCCATGGTGCCAGCGCCACGCCAGCACCCATCACGCGCCGGCGTCCCCAGCACGTCCGCTTGTCGTTCGTTTCGTCCCGTCCCGTCACGTCTCGCCCCCGACTGCGTGCGGCGAGCGTTTTGTCGCGCACGGCGATTGTGTAAATTTTTTGATAACCGGCCACAAAGGCACAAACCGCATCTCTCCCGCGTCCTCCACGCGGCTTCGTCGCGGGCGTTGATGCCACTTGCTCTATCTCTGATAGGCCAGAGCCTAATCGATCGCCCGATAGACGTCCAGCATCATTAAAACATTCTTCATAAAATATTCGCGAATTTTAAGAATGCGATATAATTGCTCTTTTAATGGCGTCGCGGCTCACCATCCGGGATCAGCATAGTATGTTCAGCGTGGCATGAAGGCCGAGCAGACATCGCGGCGCCAGCGAACCGGCGGCCTTACCGCCGCCGCCATCGCTGCCGTCGTCACCGGGCGCCATCCTGATCCGTTCGCGCTCCTCGGGCCGCATCGGACCGCGCGCGGCATGGAATTGCGCGTCTTTCTCCCGGATGCGCAGGCGGTAACGCTCGCCGCCGGCGGCATCGAGCGCGTCATGGCCCGACGTGACCGGGCGGGGCTCTTCGTCGCCATGCTGCCGCCGGGCGTGACGCCGCCCGCTTACCGGCTGCATGTCACCACGGCGGAAGGGATGCGCGTGCAGCACGATCCCTACGCCTTCGCGCCGGTGCTCGGCCCGCTCGACGATCATTTGCTGGTCGAAGGGACGCATGAGCGCCTCTACGACCACCTCGGCGCCCACCCGATGCGCCATCAGGACGTGGCCGGCGTGCATTTCGCGGTCTGGGCGCCGCATGCGCGGCGGGTTTCCGTGGTCGGCGACTTCAACCGTTGGGACGGGCGCTGCCATCCGATGCGCAAACGTCATGACAGCGGGGTGTGGGAGATCTTCATCCCCGGTCTTGGTGAGGGGACGCTCTACAAATACGAGCTGCTCGGTCCCGATTTCGCGCTGCTGCCGCTGAAGGCCGATCCGTTCGGCTTCGCCGCCGAGCGCCGCCCTGCCACCGCCTCGGTGGTGGCGCGCACCGATGCTTTCCCCTGGACCGACGCCACCCATCGTCGTGCCGGCGGGGACTGGCACCGGCGGCCGATGGCGATCTACGAGGTCCATCTCGGCTCCTGGCGCCGCACCCCCGACGGAGGATTCCTGACCTATGACGCGCTGGCCGATACGCTGATCCCCCACGCCGCCGGGCTCGGTTTCACCCATCTCGAATTGCTGCCGGTGACGGAACATCCGCTGGATGCGTCCTGGGGCTATCAGCCGATCGGCCTGTTTGCCCCCACCAGCCGCTTCGGCGATCCCGCCGGCTTCGCACGCTTCGTCGATCGCGCCCACGCCGCCGGATTGGGCGTGATCCTGGACTGGGTGCCGGCGCATTTCCCGACCGACATCCATGGCCTCGCCCGTTTCGATGGCACCGCGCTCTACGAGCACGCCGATCCCAGGCGCGGCTTCCAGCCGGACTGGAACACCGCCATCTATGATTTCGGCCGCCGCGAAGTGGCGAACTTCCTGCGCGCCAGCGCGCTCTACTGGCTCGACCGGTTCCATATCGACGGGTTGCGCGCCGATGCGGTGGCGGCGATGCTGTATCTCGACTACTCGCGCCCGGCCGGCGCCTGGCTGCCGAACCCGGACGGATCGAACGACAACCGCGACGCGGTCGCGTTTCTGCGCGCCGCCAACACGCTGATCTACCGCGAGCATCCCGGCGCGGTGACGATCGCCGAGGAATCGACCGCCTGGACGAGCGTCTCCCGCCCGGTGGCGGCCGGCGGCCTCGGCTTCGGCTTCAAATGGAACATGGGCTGGATGCACGATACCCTCGCCTATCTGGCGGAAGACCCGGTGCACCGGCGCTGGCATCACGACCGGCTGACCTTCGGCCTGCTCTATGCTTGGTCGGAGAATTTCGTGCTGCCGCTGTCGCATGACGAGGTGGTGCATGGGAAAGGGTCGTTGCTTGGTCGCATCCCGGGCGACGACTGGCAGCGCTTCGCGACGCTGCGCGCCTATTACGGGTTCATGTGGGCCTATCCCGGCAAGAAGCTGCTGTTCATGGGCGGAGAATTCGCCCAGGATTCCGAGTGGGATCACGACCGCGGCCTGGCGTGGCACAAGCTGGACCAGGCGCCGCATCGCGGCGTACAGGCGCTCATCGGCGATCTCAACCGCCGCTACCGTGCCCATCCCGCCCTCCACGCGCGCGATTGCGAACCGGACGGGTTCCGCTGGATCGTCGCCGATGATCGCGACAATTCGATCCATGCCTGGCTGCGCCTGGCGCCTGACGCCCCACCGGTCGCGGTGGTGTGCCATTTCACCCCGGTGCCGCGGCATGGCTACCGGATCGGCCTGCCGCATCGCGGACGCTGGCGAGAAATCCTGAACACCGATGCCGCGGTCTATGGTGGCGGCGATCTCGGCAATGGCGGCGCGATCCAGGCCGAGCCGGTGCCCCATCATGGCTTCTCCGCCTCGGCGGACGTGCTGGTCCCGCCGCTCAGCACGGTGTGGTTCGTGTTTGACCCAGAATGATATCGCCCGCGGTTTCACCAGGCCGGCCGGACCCGCTGGGCGCGACGCCCGGCCCCGACGGCGTCAATTTCGCGGTGTTTTCCGCCCATGCCGCGGCCGTCGAGATCTGTCTGTTCGATGTGGCGGGGACGCGGGAGACGGCGCGGATCACGCTGCCCGCGCGCACCGGGGATGTGTTCCACGGCTGCATCGGTGGTCTTGGCCCCGGGGCACGCTACGGGCTGCGCGTGGCCGGGCCATGGGATCCCGCGCGCGGGCACCGGTTCGATCCCGCCAAGCTGCTGTGCGATCCGTTGGCGACGAGGTTCGACCGGCCGTTCCGCCTGCATCCGGCCCTGCTCCCGGGCGCCAGCGACAGCGCCGATGTGATTCCGAAGGCGATCGTCGAGGCCGCCCCACCGCTGCCGCCGGCCCCACGCTTCACCTGGGACGGCGGCGCGATCTACGAACTCAATGTCGGCGGCTTCACCCGCCGCCATCCCGCGATCCCGCCCGCCCTGCGCGGCACGTTCGCCGGCCTCGCCGATCCCGCCGCGATCGCCTATCTGCGCCGGCTGGGGGTGTCCGCGGTGGAGCTGCTGCCGCCCACGCCGCGGATCGAGGCGCCGCATCTGCCACCTTTGGGCCTGGTCGATGCCTGGGGTTACAACCCGGTGACCTTCGCCGCGCCCGACCCGCGCCTGGCGCCGGGCGGCTTCGCCGAGGTGCGCGCGGCGGTCGATGCGCTGCACGCGGCGGGGATCGCGGTGCTGGTCGATATCGTCCTCAATCACACCGGGGAGTACGACGAAACCGGGCCGGTCCTCTCGCTGCGCGGGATCGACAACGCCAGCTACTATCGCTTGGATCCCGCCGATCCGTCACGATACCGCGACGATACCGGCTGTCGCAACACCCTGGCGCTGGATCGCCCGGCGGGGGTGCGGCTGGCGATGGCGGCGCTACGGACCTGGGTGCTGCGCTGCGGGGTCGACGGGTTCCGTTTCGATCTCGCGACGGTATTGGGACGGCGCGAGGACCGGTTCGACCCGGCGGCGCCGCTGCTGGCCGCGATCGAGCAGGACGAGCTGCTGCGCGCGCGGGCGCGGATCGCCGAACCGTGGGATCCCGGCCCGGGCGGGTACCGGCTGGGCGCGTTCCCGCCTGACTGGGGGGAGTGGAATGATCGCTATCGCGATACGCTGCGCCGCTTCTGGCGTGGCGATCCGGGGCAGGTGGGCGCGCTCGCAACCGCGCTCTGCGGCTCGGCCGACGTGTTCGCCCCGCGCGGGCGGGCGCTGACCCGCTCGGTCAACTTCGTCACCGCGCATGATGGCTTCACCCTCGCGGATCTGGTTTCCTATGCCGGCAAGCACAACGACGCCAATGGCGAGGGCGGGCGCGACGGGAGCGATGTGAACTGGTCCTGGAACCATGGCACCGAGGGACCGAGCGAAGACCCGGCGGTGCATGCGGCCCGCGCCGCCGACCGGCGCGCCCTGCTCGCCTCCTTGCTGCTCGCGCGCGGCACGCCGATGCTGGGCATGGGCGATGAGTGCGGGCGCAGCCAGGGCGGCAACAACAACGCTTATGCGCAGGACAATGCGGTGTCCTGGTTCGACTGGGAAGGAATGGACCGCGCGTTGTTCCGCTTCACCGCCCGG
>JAKCCP010000359.1 GCA_021841985.1 Pseudomonadota bacterium
TTCCGATCTGCCGGGAAGCTGGTCTATTTCATGTCCGTCGAGGGCGCCAAGTTCCGCCGTCCGGTCGGCCCCGGCGATCAGCTCCGCATCCATGTCGAGAAGCTGCGCAACCGCGGCAATGTGTGGAAATTCTCGGCGATCGCGCGGGTCGACGGCGCGGCCGTCGCCGAGGCGGTCTATACCGCGATGATCATGGACCAGCGCGCGGCGTGAGCGGCATTCATCCCCGCGCGCTGGTCGCCGCCGGCGCCGAGATCGGCGAAGGTGTGGAGATCGGCCCCTGGTGCTCGGTCGGGCCAGGCGTGGTCATCGAGGACGGTGTCAGGCTGGTCTCGCATGTCGTCGTCGAGGGGCGGACGCGAATCGGCGCCGGCGCCGTCCTCTACCCGTTCGCGACCGTCGGCCTCGCGCCCCAGGATCTGAAATATCGTGGTGAACCGACGGAGACGGTGATCGGCGCGCGGAGCCAGATCCGCGAGCACTGCACCATCCATCGCGGCACCATGACCGGCACCGGCATCACCCGGGTCGGCGCCGATTGCCTGCTGATGGCGGTCGCCCATGTCGCGCATGACTGCGCCATCGGCGATGGCGTGATCATCGCCAATAACGTGGTGATGGGCGGGCATGTCGAGATCGGCGACGGGGCGGTGATCGGCGGCGCCGCGGCGCTGCATCAGTTCGTGCGCATCGGCCGCGGCGCGATGGTCGGCGGCATGTCGGGGGTCGAGGCCGATGTCATCCCGTTCGGCAGCGTGATCGGCAACCGGGCGCGGCTCGCCGGGCTCAATCTCGTCAAGCTCAAGCGCGCCGGTGTTCCGCGCGCCGAGATCCATCGCCTGCGCCACGCCTTCCGCACCCTGTTCCGCGCCGGCGGCGCTTTCGCCGAGCGCGTCGCCGAGGTGCGGGCGGCCTATGGCGACGACAAGCTGGTCGCGGAAATCCTCGCTTTCATCGCCGCCGCCAGCCATCGCGGCCTGATCCGCGCCGCCATCGGCGCGGAGGCGGACGAGGACGCATAATCCGGCGCGCATATCCGCCGGCCGAATGGCCGGCTGATATTATACCGCCCGCCAGCCCGGCTGGCTGGGATCGAGCCATTTCAGACCGCCCGGCCCCAGGCCGCAGATGGCGATCACCGCCGGCGCCTTCATCCCGCGCTTGACACCATCGTAATGCGGCGTCTCGGCGACGCGGCGGACGAAACTGCCGGCCGGCGCCGCGACCGTCCGGTCGGGATCGAAATCGGCGCCGCTATTGATCATCCAGGTGCCCGAGAGAACGACACAGAGCCGATCGGTGAGATAGGTATGCGGCGCGCTCATATAGCCGGGATACCATTTGATGAGCACCAAATAGAGGCCGGGCTCGGTGCTCGCCCCCCACAGCGGCGCCATCTCCACCGAGCGCGGCGGAAACCCCGGTTGCGGCTGGAAGGCGATCTCCTCGGGGAGACGGAGGATGGTCTCGGTGGGATCGATCGGGCTTGCCGCGGCGCTCCCCGCCAGCATGACCGGCAGCGCCGCCAGCAGCGGCGCGAGCAGCATCTCGCGCCGGCCAGGGAGAGCAATGGTGGCGGGGGCAACGGCGGAAGCCGCGGGCTCGGGGTTGGGTGACGGATGGTTGATCATGGCGTGGCGTGTCTCCTCTTGGTCTTTGGCCGTGGCGGCTGTCGAGACTGACGCGCCAGACCTAAAAATGCGTGTGTTCACGAAAATTTGATCTCTTCTTCTCCCAGCCAGACGACCAGCATGCGAGAAAACCTTCCGAATCTCTATCGGATTTACAAATTTGTGCCAAGGTTAGCCGTTAACCTTTGCCGACAGACGATGCTTTACATTGATGGGCTGTATATCCGGGAGGCGGCATGAGCTGGCTCATCGCGACGTTGACATCGGATCGCGATCTGCTGCTTTCCGGCCTCTCGCTCGCCATCTCGGTTGCGCTCTGCCCGCTGGCGCTGGTCATGTTTTTCCGTGCCATGGCCAGCCGCGGCCGGCCGCGCCTCGCCTGGCTGCTGGCGGCCGCGGCCGCGTTCGGCACCGGCATCTGGGGGCTCGCGCTGCTCAGCCACGTCTTGTTCACCTCGCACGTCCTGTTCCCCTCGGCGACGAAGCTCGCGGACGCGCCATCGCTGCTTGGGCTTTCGCTCGTCGAAGCGGTCACCGGGGCGCTCGGTGCGTTCTCGCTCTGGAGCCGCTCGCGCGGGCAGCCTTCCTTCGTCATGCTCGGCGGCGCGATGGTGGCGCTGTCCGTGGTGGCGATGCATTATACTGGCCTCGCCGCCCACCCCTCCCCGCTCCCGCCGGCGGGTGCCGGCCACGGCCTCGATCTTCCCGGCGTTCTCCCGATCGTCATCGTGCTCGTCGGTGTCGCGCTGCTGATCCTGTTCCTCGGCGCCATCGTCACCCTGGTCGATGTCCGCTTCGTGCTCCGCCGCGCCGAGGAAGCGCAGCGGTTGCGCCAACTCGCCGATGCCGCTTTCGAGGGGCTGCTGATCCATCGCGACGGCATGATCCTCGATGTCAACACCTCGCTCACCACCATCGTCGGCCTGCCCCGCGAGGCGCTGATCGGCGGGCATGTCCTCGATTTCGTCGCCCTGTCATCGCATGCCCTGATCCGCGAGCGCCTCGCGACCAAGCCGAGCCGGATCGATGAGTTCGAAATCATTCTTCCGGATGGGACGCGCCGTGTCGCCGAGGTGCTGTCGCGCTCGATCCTGCATGGCGGCCGGCCGGCGACGGCCGCCGCTATTCGCGACATTTCCGAGCGCAAGCAGGCGGCGGCACGAATTGAGCACCTCGCCCGCCATGATCCGCTGACCGGTCTTCCCAACCGCGTCAAATTCCTCGCCCTGCTCAAGGATAGCCTCGCCCGCGCCGACGAAGCCGCCGGCTTCGTCGGCCTCCTCGTCCTCGATATCGACCGCTTCAAATTCGTCAACGGCCTCTATGGGCATGATATCGGGGACGCCTTGCTGCGCGCCGTGGCGCGGCGCCTCGTCGCGCTCGTGCGGGAAGACACAAACGATCAGGGGCAGGTGGCACGGCTCGGCGGCGACGAATTCGCCATCGCGCTGCCGCCCGGGCGCCAGGCCGGCACCGCCGCAACGATGGCCGAAAAGCTGCAAGCGGCGCTCGCGGCGCCGTTCGAGATCTCCGGCCAGTCGGTGCAAATCAGCGCCCGGATCGGCATCGCCTTCGCGCCGCAGCACGGTGAAACCGTCACCGCGCTGATGAACAGCGCCGATACCGCGCTGTTCTGGGCCAAGCGCGACGAACGCGCGAGGATCCGCATTTTCGAACCAGCCATGGAAAGCGAATTGCAGGTGCGCCGGCGGATGGAACGGGATCTGCGCCTCGCCGTGCAAAATCACACGTTCAAGGTCCATTATCAGCCGATCTACGCCGTCGATGGCCGGACGCTGGTCGGCTTCGAGGCTCTGCTCCGCTGGTTTCAGAAGGATCTCGGCTGGACCGCGCCGAGCCGCTTCATCCCGCTCGCCGAGGAAAGCGGCATGATCGGGCCGCTTGGCCGCCTGGTTCTGGAAACCGCCTGCGCCGAGGCCGCGGACTGGCCGGAAGCGCTGCATGTCGCGGTCAATCTTTCGCCGATGCAGTTCCAGACCGATGATCTCGTCGCGATCGTGACCGAGACACTCGCCCGTACCAAACTCGCGCCGGAGCGGCTGGAACTCGAACTCACCGAAGGCGTGCTGATCGACGATGCGGAACGCGCGCGGGCGCAACTGGTGGCGCTCAAGGCGCTCGGCGTGCGTCTCGTCCTCGATGATTTCGGCACCGGCTATTCGAGTCTCAGCTATCTCGGCCGCTTTCCCTTCGACAAGCTGAAGATCGACCGCTCCTTCGTCTCGCGCCTCGCCGACGATGCCGGCGCGGCGGCGATCGTTCGCGCGATTTCGGCGCTGGCCCACAGCCTCGGCCTCGCGGTGACCGCCGAGGGGGTGGAAACCGCGGCGCAACTGGATCTGCTGCGCGCCGCCCAATGCACCGAACTCCAGGGTTTTCTGCTCGGCCGGCCGATGATCGCGAGCGCCGCCGCCCGCCTGATCCGCCAGCAGCGGAAAACAACCTCGAGCGCTGCTTAGCAAGCTCGCATTATTTCACGAAACAAACCGGGGAAATATACCTTTCATTAAATAATTCCCCATATCCTTTGTCGTGAGGCCAGCCTGTTCGCGGCTTCACGTTTCCTCCCACACGCCGCACCTCGTGCCGTTTCGGCGGGTGTTGCGCACCTGAAGCGGCGCCCGCGATGCGCGGCGCCGCTTTTTTTTCGGCGCACTCCCCATCGGCCATCCCTCACGCTCGCGTGCCGAAAACGTCGCCCGCAGCTTGTCCAGGGCAGCGCCCTGGTTCATTCAAGCCCCCTTCACCCGATTGCCCTGGTATGGGGTCGCACCTGCTTGAAAAATTCTATGCACGCATGACCGATGAAGAGGCGAGGGCTGTTCAACGCTATCTGATCAGCGTTGAACAGCCCCGCGCTTTCACCTGACCGGGTGATATGGGTGCTCAGGCGTTGGCGGCGGCGGCGTTGCGCGCCCAGTCATGGGCGTGGTCGATGCCATGGTCATACTGGTCATGTTCGGCCATGGTCTCGGCGTGGTCGTGAAACTGCGCCGTCTCGGTGCTGCCGGCCATTGCCGTGGTGGACGCCTTGCCGGCCGAGATCGCCAGCGCGACGGCGTCGAAATAGCTGGTGCCGACCTCGCGCTGATGGCGGGTTGCGGTATAGCCCTCGCCCTCGGCGGCAAACTCCGCCTGCTGCAGCTCGGAATAGGCCGCCATGCCACGCTCCTTGTAGCCGCGGGCGAGCTGGAACATCGCATGGTTCAGGCTGTGGAAGCCGGCCAGGGTCACGAACTGGAATTTATACCCCATGCTCGCGATCGCGGCCTGGAAGCCGGCGATCTTTTCCGGCGAGAGCTTTTTCTGCCAATTGAAGCTCGGCGAGCAATTATAGGCCAGCATCTTGCCCGGGAAGCGTTTGTGGATGGCGTTGGCGAAGCGCTCGGCCTCCTCGAGATTGGGCTCGCTGGTCTCCCACCACAGAAGATCGGCGTAGGGCGCATAGGCGAGCGAGCGGGCGATCGCGTATTCGACGCCAAGACCGGGACGGATGCGGAAAAATCCTTCCGCGGTGCGCTCGCCGGTGAGGAACGGCCGGTCGCGCTCATCGACATCGGTGGTCAGCAATTGCGCGGCGTGGCTGTCGGTGCGGCAGAGCAGCACCGTCGGCACGCCTTCCACGTCGGCGGCGAGGCGGGCGGCGTTGAGGGTGCGGATGTGCTGGCTGATCGGCACCAGAACCTTGCCGCCGAGATGGCCGCATTTCTTTTCCGAGGCCAACTGGTCCTCGAAATGCACGCCCGCCGCGCCCGCCTCCGTCATCGCCTTCATCAGCTCGAAGGCGTTGAGCGCGCCGCCGAACCCGGCCTCGGCATCGGCGACGATCGGCGCCATCCAGTAGGTCGCGGCATCGCCCTCGGTGCGGGCGATCTGATCGGCGCGGCGGAGCGCGCCGTTGATGCGCTTGACCACCGACGGCACCGAGTTCACGGGATAGAGCGACTGATCGGGATACATCTCGCCGGCGAGATTGGCATCCGCCGCCACCTGCCAGCCGGAGAGATAGATCGCCTTCAGCCCGGCCTTGACCTGCTGCATCGCCTGGTTGCCGGTGAGCGCGCCGAGGGTCGGAACGAAGGGCTCGCTCTTGAGCAGATGCCAGAGCCGCTGCGCGCCCATCTCGGCGAGCGTGTGGCGGACGCGGAAGCTGCCCGAGAGGCGCGCGACGTCTTCGGCGCCATAGTCGCGCTGAATGCCGGCGAAACGCTCCGGGTCATGCCCGGCCGGGCTGGACATGCCATCCGGGGCGAAAAGCGGGGAAAGGGTCGGGCGCATGGCGTGCTCCTTGGTGCGAATAACAAAGCGAAGCGGGGTAACCGAAGTAAAATTTTCACATTGCGCCCGCGAGGAAAAGTGCCAAACTGCGGCAAATCCTCGGAATATGTCGTGAGTTTGACAATTTTTCGTCGGATTTTGTAAAGGTTGTAAACATGACCGGACCGCTGATCGGCCGCACCATCCGGCGCCTGCGCCAGGACCATGGGCTGACGCAACAAGCGCTCGCCGCCCGGCTCGGCATTTCGGCGAGCTATCTCAACCTGATCGAGCACGACCAGCGCAGCGTCACCGCCGGGCTCCTGATCAAGCTCGCGGAGACCTTCCGCGTCGAACTCGCCGAGCTTTCCGGCGCCCAGGAGCGGCAATTGGAGGTCGGGCTGCGCGAGGTCTTCGCCGACCCGCTGCTCGGCGCCGAGGCCGTCGCCGAGGCCGAGGTGGAAGCGCTCGCCGCGAGCGCCCCCAACGCCGCGCGCGCGGTGCTCGCGCTCTATCGCGCCTGGCGGGTCGCGCGTGAGGATGCGAGCGGCATCGCGCTTCCCTCGGGGCGGCGGATCCTGCTGCCCAACGAGGAGGCGCGGGACGTTTTCGACGACCACGCCAATTATTTCCCGGCCCTGGAGGCGGCGGCGGAAGCGATCGCCGGCGAACTCGACGCCGCGCCGGCCGAGCGCAACCACGCCATCGCCGAGCGCCTGCGCCGCCACCATGGCATCGCCGTCGTGGTGCGGGCGCTGGAGGGGTTGCGCGCCTATGACGCCGAGGCGCGCCGGCTGGCGCTCTCGGAATCGCTGCCGCGCGAAAGCCGCGGCTTTCACATGGCGTTCCAGCTCGCGCTTCTGGAGGCCGCGGACGCGGTGGAAAAAGTGCTCGCCGAGGTCAAGCCCTCGACGCCCGAGGCGGTGGCGCTCATCCGGATCGGGCTTTTGAACTACACCGCCGGCGCGCTCCTCATGCCCTACGACCCCTATCGCGAGGCCGCCGCCAGCCTGCGCCACGATATGGAGGCGCTGGCGGCGCGCTTCGGCGTGTCCTTCGAGCAGGCCTGCCAGCGGCTTTCCACGCTCCAGCGCCCCGGCGCGCGCGGCGTGCCGTTCTTTTTTCTGCGCGTCGATCCCGCCGGCAATGTCTCGAAACGGTTTTCCGCCGCCGGATTTCCCTTCGCGCGCTATGGCGGCTCCTGTCCGCGCTGGGTGGTGCATACCGCCTTCGCGAGCCCCGGCGCGGTCCGGGTGCAGGTCGCGGAACTGCCCGATGGCACGCGCTTTCTGTGCTTCGCCCGCACCGTCACCGGTGTTGCCGCGCGCTGGGGCGAGCCGCCGCCGGTGCATGTCGTCGCCATGGGCAGCCCGCTCACCTATGCCGCCGATATCGTCTATGCCGAGGGGCTGGATCTCGAGCGCGCGGCGGTCGGCATCGGGCTCTCCTGCCGGCTCTGCGAGCGCCCGGATTGCCGCTCACGCGCGTTTCCGCCGCTCGAGCACCGGCTCGCTTTCGACCCGCTGCGCCGGGGGGTCAGCCCTTATCCGTTCGAGGCCAAGCACTGAGGAAAAAGCCGAGGCGCGTGGTGGAGCTGAGGGGGATCGAACCCCTGACCTCCTCATTGCGAACGAGGCGCTCTCCCAGCTGAGCTACAGCCCCACGGCCGCGACGGCGGCCGGACAATGCCGATCCCCCCCAGCGAAGTCAAGCCGGGGCCGGCGAGGAAAGCAAAGGCGCGCGGGCGGTCAGGCGAGATCGAAGCGGTCGTTGTTCATCACCTTGGCCCAGGCGGCGACGAAATCGGTGACGAATTTCTCGCGGTTGTCATCCTGCGCATAAACCTCCGAATAGGCGCGCAGGATCGCGTTCGAGCCGAACACGAGATCGACGCGGGTCGCCGTCCATTTCACCTGGCCGGTTTCGCGATCACGGATTTCGTAAAGATTATCGCCGGCCGGCACCCAGCTATTCGCCATATCGGTGAGGTTGACGAAGAAATCATTGCTCAGGACGCCGACCCGATCGGTGAACACGCCATGCCTCGCGCCCCCGTGATTGGCCCCGAGCACCCGCATGCCGCCGACGAGGGCCGTCATTTCCGGCGCGGTGAGACGCATGAGCTGCGTCCGATCGAGCATCAATTCCTCCGGCCGCGCGGCGTAATCCTGCTTCAGCCAGTTGCGGTAGCCGTCATGGATCGGCTCCAGCACCGCGAAAGACGCCGCATCGGTCATCTGATCGGTCGCATCGCCGCGCCCGGGCGCGAACGGCACCGTGACCTCGAACCCGGCCGCCTCGGCCGCGCGCTCGATGCCGACATTGCCCGCCAGAACGATGACATCGGCGACGCTGGCGCCGGTCTCGCCGGCGATCGCTGCGAGCACCGCGAGCACCTTGGCGAGGCGCGCCGGCTCATTCCCCGCCCAGTCCTTCTGCGGCGCGAGACGGATACGCGCGCCATTGGCCCCGCCGCGAAGATCGGAGCCGCGAAACGTCCGGGCACTGTCCCAGGCGGTCGCGACCAGTTCGCCGATGCCAAGGCCGCTTGCGGCAATGCGTGCCTTGACCGCGGCGATGTCGTAATCGCTGCGGCCGGGCGGGACCGGATCCTGCCAGATCAGATCCTCCTTCGGCACATCGGGGCCGACATAGCGCGCCTTCGGCCCCATGTCGCGATGCGTCAGCTTGAACCAGGCGCGCGCGAAAACCTCCGAGAAATAGGCCGGATCCTTGTGGAAGCGCTCGGAAATCGGGCGATAGGCCGGGTCCATCTTCAGCGCCATGTCGGCATCCGTCATGATCGGATTGCGCCGGATCGAGGGGTCGAAGGCATCGACCGGCTTGTCCTCCTCGCGGATCGCGATCGGCTCCCATTGCCAGGCGCCGGCGGGGCTTTTCTTGAGTTCCCAGTCGTAAGTCAGAAGCAGATGGAAATAGCCGTTGTCCCACTTCGTGGGATGGGTGGTCCAGGCGCCTTCGAGGCCGCTGGTGATGGCATCCGGCCCGGCGCCGGTGCCGGTCGGATTGCGCCAGCCGAGACCCTGCGCCTCGAGATCCGCCGCCTCCGGCGCCGGGCCGAGACGCTTGGCATCGCCATTGCCATGCGCCTTGCCCACCGTATGGCCGCCGGCGGTCAGCGCCACCGTCTCCTCATCGTTCATCGCCATCCGCGCGAAGGTGACGCGGACATCGGCTGCCGTCCGCAGCGGATCGGGGTTGCCGTCCACGCCCTCGGGATTGACGTAGATCAGCCCCATCTGCACGGCGGCGAGCGGGTTTTCCAGCGAGGCGCGGTCGTCGCTTCCATAGCGCTGGCCACTTGCGGCGAGCCACTCCTTCTCGCCGCCCCAGTTGGTGTCCTTCTCCGGGTGCCAGATGTCCTCGCGGCCGAACCCGAACCCGAAGGTCTTGAGCCCCATCGAGTCATAGGCGATCGTGCCGGCGAGGATGATGAGATCCGCCCAACTGATCTTGTTGCCGTATTTCTTCTTGAGCGGCCACAGCAGGCGGCGCGCCTTGTCGAGGCTGACATTGTCGGGCCAGGAGTTCAGCGGCGCGAAACGCTGATTGCCATGCCCGCCGCCGCCCCGCCCGTCGGCGATGCGATAGGTTCCGGCCGAATGCCAGGCGAGGCGGATCATCAAACCGCCGTAATGCCCCCAATCCGCCGGCCACCAGCCCTGGCTATCGGTCAGCAGCGCGTGCAGGTCGCGCTTGAGCGCCGCGACATCGAGCGTCTTCAGCGCTTCCCGATAGCGAAATCCCGCCCCCATCGGATTGGTTTTGGTGTCGTGCTGATGCAGGATGTCGAGATTGAGGGCGTTCGGCCACCAGTTCATCACCTGGTCGCGGTTGGCGGTATTGCCACCATGCATGACCGGACATTTGCCGGCGTTCACCACATCGTCTCCGTCCATGTTCGCATCTCCTCATGACGCATTCGCCCCTTCCCGCCCGGGCGGGGCCGTCGTTGTCGCCTCACTCTGGCAGAGGCCGGGGGCCGCGATCCAATGAAAATTCTTGGCCAACGCCATCGACGCCGGCGATCACGCACGGGCGTTTCCTCCCGGCCGCGGTTTCGCTACCCTGGATCGCATAATATTCGGGGAAAAACCGTGCCATGACCGCGCTTCGGCCCGTCGCTTCGCTCGACACGCATGAGGTTTTCAACCAGCCGCCGCCGCTTCTCGACGTCAATCTGTTTACCGGCGACCGCGCGCTCACCGAGGCGGTGACACGCGCCGGCGGCGGGCTTCACCACGAGAGGCTGGCAGCACTCGGGGCGCTGGCGGGCTCGGCCGAGATGATCGAATGCGGGATCGTCGCCGAGCGCAACCCGCCCGTTCTCGAAAATTTCGACCGCTTCGGCCGTCGCATCGACGAGGTCACGTTTCACCCCGCCTATCATCAGTTGATGGCGCTCGGGCTCGAAAGCGGTTTCGCCAAGCTCGCCTGGGACGGGACGGAGGCGGGGCATGTCGCCCATGCCGCGATCCTCACTCTCACCGGCGCGATCGATCAGGGCACCAGTTGCCCGATGACCATGACCTACGCCGCCATGGCCGCCCTCCGCGCCGAGCCGTCGGTCGCGGCGGAATGGGCGCCGCGCATCCTCGCCGGGCGCTATGATCGCGCCTCGCGGCCGGCGGCGGAAAAAACCGGGGTCACCATCGGCATGGCGATGACCGAAAAACAGGGCGGCTCCGATATCCGCGCCAATACCACGACCGCCGAACCGACGGGCGAGGGAAACTGGTATCGCCTCACCGGGCATAAATGGTTCTGCTCGGCGCCGATGTGCGATGCCTTCCTCACCCTCGCCTATGCCAAAGCCGGCCTGACCTGCTTTCTCGTGCCGCGCTGGCTTCCCGATGGCGCCCGCAATGCCGGGTTCCGGGTTCTCCGTCTCAAGGACAAGCTCGGCGACCGTTCCAATGCCTCCTCGGAGATCGAATACCACGGCGCGCAGGCCCAGCGTGTCGGCGACGAGGGGCGCGGGGTCGCGACCATCCTCCGCATGGTCCAGCATACGCGGCTCGATTGCGTCATCGGCTCGGCGCAGCAGATGCGCGCGGCCCTCGCGCAGGCGCTCTGGCATTGCGCCCATCGCTCGGCCTTTCAGCGGCGGCTGATCGATCAGCCGGCGATGGCGGCGGTGCTGGCCGATCTCGCGGTCGAAAGCGAGGCCGCGACGGCGTTGGCGATGTGGCTCGCGCAAGCGGTCGGCGCCGAGGATCCGCTCGCCCGGCTCCTGCTCCCTTGCGCCAAATACTGGGTCTGCAAGCGTGCCCCCGGCTTCGTCGCCGAGGCGATGGAATGCCTCGGCGGCGGTGGCTATATCGAGGCCGGGCCGATGCCGCGCCTCTTCCGCCAATCGCCGCTGAACGCGATCTGGGAGGGGTCGGGCAATGTCATCGCCCTCGACGTTCTCCGCGCCATCGCCCGCGAGCCGGCGAGCGTTGCCGCCTTGCGGGAATTTCTCGCCGCACCGCGCGGACGCGACCCGCTCTATGATTCCTGGAT
>JAKCCP010000195.1 GCA_021841985.1 Pseudomonadota bacterium
TGGTGCAAAGTCCCTGGCCTTAGAGGCGCAACTATTTCGTAACACCTAAGCGCTGGTTTCGGCGGAATTAAGGCTGGTCGCCTCGGTCGCGGCGAGGGCGCTGATATTGACGATGCCGCGCGCCGTGACGCTTGGGACGAGAACATGGATGGGCTTGCTCATGCCGAGCAGAAGCGGGCCGATGACCAGCCCGTCGGCCGCCGCCTTGAGCAGGTTGAAGGCGATATTGGCGGCGTCGAGATTGGGCATGACCAGCAGGTTGGCGGGGCCTTCGAGCGGGCTGTCGGGTACCGCGCGCTCGCGGATGGCGGCGCTGAGGGCGGCATCGGCGTGCATCTCGCCGTCGATTTCAAGCGTGGGGGTGGTGGCACGGATCAAGGCCAGCGCCGCCCGCATCTTGCGCGCCGAGGCGGTATTGGAGGCGCCGAAGCTCGAATGCGAGAGCAGCGCCGCCTTGGGCGTGAGGCCGAAACGCGAAACCGTCCGCGCCGCGAGCCGGGTCATTTCGGCGATCTGTTCGGCGGTCGGATCGACATTGACATGGCTGTCGCAGAGAAACAGCACGCCGGTCGGCAGGATGATGGCGGAGAGCGCATAGGCGCGGCTGACACCGGCAGAGGAGGGGATGATCGGCAGGACATATTTCATGTGCTGCCACCAATCACCCGAGCCGCCGACGACCGCGGCATCGACCTCGCCCGAGGCCAGCAGCATGGCGGCAACGACGCTGGTGCGGTTGCGCACCCGCCGCGCCGCGGCGGCTGGCGGCACGCCGCGACGGGCGACCAGGCGCTGATAGGGCGCGATCAGCGGAGCCACCACGTCGCTGTCCTGCTCGGGGTCGAGTACAAGCACATCCGCCGAGAGATCCATGCGCAGCCCCATCTCGCGCACCCGCGCGGCGATGACCTCGCGCCGGCCGAGCAGCAGCGGCGTTGCGATTCGCTCGTCGAGCACGGTCTGCGCCGCGCGCAGAACGCGCTCGTCCTCGCCCTCGGCATAGGCGATGCGGCGCGGGCTCTGGCGCGCCGCCTCGAAGACCGGGCGCATGAGCTGGCCGGAGCGGAAAACGAAGCGTTCGAGATCGCGCTGATAGGCCGCGAAATCGGTGATCGGCCGGCGCGCCACGCCGGTTGCCATCGCGGCGCGCGCGACCGCCGGGGCAATCTGGAGAATGAGGCGGGGATCGAAGGGTTTGGGGATGATGTAGTCGGGCCCGAACACCGGCGCGATGCCACCATAGGCCGCCGCCACCACCTCGCTTGCCTCGATACGGGCCAGCTCCGCGATCGCCTCGGCGGCCGCGAGCTTCATCGCCTCGTTGATAGTGCTCGCCCCGACATCGAGGGCGCCGCGGAAAATGAAGGGAAAACAGAGGACGTTATTGACCTGATTGGGATAATCGCTGCGCCCGGTGGCGATGATGGCGTCGGGCCGCGCCGCGCGCGCCGCTTCCGGGTTGATTTCGGGTTCGGGATTGGCAAGCGCCAGAACGAGCGGCTTTTCCGCGAGCAGGCCGAGCCATTCCGGCTTGAGCACGCGGGGCGCGGAGAGGCCGAGAAAGATGTCCGCGCCGGCCAGCACGTCCGCCAAGCCCCGCGCATCGGTCTCGCGGGCGTAGCGCGCCATGTTGGGCCGCATCCCCTCCCGCCCGGCATGCACGACGCCGTCCTTGTCGGTGAGGGTAACGTTTTCCACCCGGAGTCCCA
The DNA here is from genome assembly GCA_021841985.1 of Pseudomonadota bacterium. The sequence goes on from JAKCCP010000195.1 coordinate 1,710, forward strand.
TCACGACCAGCAAGTCAACACAAGCGAGCGCCGCGGCGCCGGCGCCGGAGGTCACCAGCCGGGCATCGGCCAGCCGCTTGCCCTGTACCAGCAGGCCGTTGCGCACAGCGGCGGCAACCGTGATGGCGGTGCCGTGCTGGTCGTCGTGGAACACCGGGATTTTCATCCGTGAGCGCAGATTTTCTTCGATTTCGAAACATTCCGGGGCTTTGATGTCTTCGAGATTGATCGCGCCGAAGGTTGGTTCGAGGGCGGCGACCACGTCGCAGAAATGCGCCGGATCGGCCGCATCCACCTCGATATCGAAGACGTCAATGCCGGCGAATTTCTTGAACAGAACCGCCTTGCCTTCCATCACCGGCTTGCCGGCGAGCGGGCCGATATTGCCGAGCCCCAGCACCGCGGTGCCGTTGGAGATGACGGCGACGAGGTTGCCCCGCGCGGTATAATCCTGGGCGGCGTCGGGGTCGGCCACGATCGCCTCGCAGACGGCGGCGACGCCCGGCGAATAGGCGAGGCCGAGATCACGCTGGGTCGCCATGCGCTTGGTCGGCATGATCGCGAGCTTTCCCGGGCGCGGCAGCCGGTGGTAATCAAGTGCCGCGCGGCGAAAATCCTCGTCCATGCCCGTTTCCTTCCGAACTCGCGGACGGGAGGCCGAGGCTCGCAGGAGAGAGGGGTTTATGCGGTCGAGAAGACTCGAACTTCCACGAGGTTTCCCCCACAAGCACCTCAAGCTTGCGCGTCTACCATTCCGCCACGACCGCACCGTGACCCCGGCGCCAGGGCGCCGTTCGAGGGCGCGGTATAGCGGATGACGACGGCGGCATCAATCGTGGTGACGCCAGGGAAGGCAGCCTCGACGATGATCGAATGGACAACGCGCCCCGGCCTCACCCCTTATCCCGTGGCGCTGGAGACCATGGCGGCACGGATCGCAGCGGTTCGCGCCGGCACCGCGCCCGAGCAGGTCTGGCTGGTCGAGCATCCGCCGCTCTATACCGCCGGCACCTCGGCGCGGCCCGAGGATCTGCGCGAGGCGGCGCGTTTCCCGACATTCAGCGCCGGGCGCGGCGGGCAATGGACCTATCACGGGCCGGGCCAGCGCATCGCCTATGTCCTGCTCGACCTCACCCGTTCTCATGGCCGCGTGCCGGCGCGCGATGTCCGGGCTTTTGTGGAGGGGCTGGAGGAATGGCTGATCCGCGCGCTGGCCCGCCTTGGCGTCGCGGGCGAGCGGCGGGCCGGGCGGATCGGCATCTGGGTTGTGGCGCCGGATGGCAGCGAAGCCAAGATCGCGGCGATCGGCGTGCGGGTGACGCGCTGGGTGAGCTGGCACGGCATCGCCCTCAACGTCGCCCCCGATCTCGGCCATTTTTCCGGCATCGTGCCCTGCGGCATCGCCGAACACGGCGTCACCAGCCTCAAAGCGCTCGGCCGCGGCGCCGATATGGCGGCGGCCGACGCGGCGCTTTTCGCCGCTTTCGGCGAGGTGTTCGGCGGTCTTGCTAGCTCTTGAAATCGTCCTCGAGATAAACCCGGATGATCTCATCGAACGATTTCTCGGCCGTGAAGCCGAGCGCCTCGGCGCGCGCGGCGTCAAAGCGTTGCGGCCAGCCCGCGACGATCGCGGCGATGGCGGGATCGGGGCTGCGGCGGATCAGTTTGACCGCCGCCTCGCCCGCCACGCGGCGCAGCGCCGCGATCTGCTCGCCGACGCTGGCGCACAACCCCGGCATGGTGAGATTGCGCCGCGTCCCGAGGGGCGCGAGGTCGATCGTTGCGCCATGGAGCAAAAAACCGACCGCCGCGCGCGGGCTCGCGTGCCAGTGGCGGACGCTGTCCTCGACCGGCAGGATCGCCTCCCGCCCGGCCAGCGGCTCGCGCAGGATGCCCGAGAAAAACCCCGAGGCCGCCTTGTTGGGCGCCCCTGGGCGGATGCAGATGGTGGGCAGGCGAATGCCGATGCCATCGAGAAAGCCACGGCGTGAATAATCGGCGAGCAGCAATTCATCGATCGCCTTCTGCGTGCCGTAGCTGGTGAGCGGCGTGGTGAAGAAATCATCGGGGATGGGGTCGGGAAACGGCGCGCCGAACACCGCGATGGAGGAGGTGAACACCAGCCGCGGCCGATAGGGCGCGCCGATCGTCCGGACCGCCTCGAGCAACAGCCGGGTGCCGTCGAGATTGACGCGATAGCCCTTGTCGAAATCAGCCTCCGCCTCGCCCGAGACGATCGCCGCGAGATGAAAGATCACGTCCGGGCGGGCCTTGATCGCCGCCATCGCCGCGCCTGGGGCGGAAAGATCGGCGGCCTGGCTCTCGCACGCTCCGGCAAATCCCACCGGTTTTTCGGCGGCGACGATATCGATCAATGAGAGGCGTGTGATCGCCTGCCCGGCAAGCCCGCCCTCGGCCACCAGGCGGGCGGTGAGTTTGCGGCCGATCATCCCGGCCGCCCCGGTGATCAGGATGTGCATCGTTCGTCCTCCCTCGCGCCGGCTTCGGGCGCGGGCGCAGCATGCGCCGCGGCAGCGCTCCGTCAACCCTTTCCGCATTCGCCCGCGCGGCGCTAAACTCCCCGCGCCGCGCGGCATTGCGCGGCGGGAGGGGACCATCATGAGCGCATCGGACAATCCGTTTGACCTGCCGCGCAATGCCGCGAACCACACACCGCTCTCGCCGCTCAGCCTGCTCACCCGCACCGCGCGCGTCTATCCAAACCACCTCGCGGTGGTGCATGGCGCGCGCCGCCTCACCTGGGCCGAGACCGCTTCGCGCTGCCGCCGGTTCGCCTCCGCCCTGGCCGCGCGCGGTATCGGCCGGGGCGATGTGGTGGCGATCATGGCGCCCAATATCCCGGCGCTCCTGGATGCGCATTTCGCCGTGCCGATGCTGGGCGCCGTGCTGAACGCGCTCAATACCCGGCTCGATGCCGAGAGTATCGCCTTCATCCTCCGCCATGGCGGCGCCAAGGTGTTGCTCGCCGATAGCGAATACGCGCCCGTTATTGCCGCCGCGCTGGCGCTGCTGCCGAGCGAGGCGCGGCCGCTGGTGATCGATATCGCGGATGACGCGGTGCCCGAGGCCACGCGGCTCGGCGCCATCGAATACGAGGAATTTCTCGCCGGCGGCGATCCCGCGTTTGCCTTCTCGCTGCCATCCGACGAGTGGGATGCGATCTCGCTCAATTACACTTCCGGCACCACCGGCAACCCGAAAGGCGTCGTCTATCATCATCGCGGCGCCTATCTGAACGCGATCGGCAATATCGTCACCTGGGAGATGCCGCATCACCCCGTCTATCTCTGGACCTTGCCGATGTTTCATTGCAATGGCTGGTGTTTCCCCTGGACCATCACCGCCCTCGCCGGCACCCATGTCTGCCTGCGCCGCGTCGAGGCGGGGGCGATCTACGCCGCGCTTGCCGATCACCGCGTCACCCATCTCTGCGGCGCGCCGATTGTGATGAACCTGCTGCTCAATGCCCCGCCCGAACAGCGCCGCGATCTCGGCGGGCGGCGCACCCGCATGATGACCGCCGCCGCGCCACCGCCGGCCTCCGTGATCGAGGGGATGGAGGGGCTGGGCTTCGAGATCACCCATGTCTATGGCCTGACGGAAGTTTATGGCCCGGTCACGGTCTGCGCCTGGCAGGAGGAATGGAACGCCCTGCCGCCCGCCGAGCAGGCGCGGCTCAAGGCCCGCCAGGGCGTGCCCTATCCGGTGCTGGAGGGGCTGATGGTGGCTGATCCCGTGACCCTCGCCCCGGTGCCCCAGGACGGCACCACCATGGGGGAAGTGTTCATGCGCGGCAACGTGGTGATGAAGGGCTATCTCAAGAACCAAGCCGCCAACGCCGAGGCCTTCGCCGGCGGCTGGTTCCATACCGGCGATCTCGGCGTCTGGCACGAGGACAGCTATATCGAACTCAAGGACCGCTCCAAGGACATCATCATTTCGGGCGGCGAGAATATTTCCACGATCGAGGTCGAATCCGTGCTGTTCCGCCATCCCGCGGTGCTGGAAGCGGCGGTGGTCGCGCGTCCGGATGAGAAATGGGGCGAGACGCCCTGCGCCTTCGTCACCCTCAAGCCGGGGGTGCAAGCGAGCGCGGCGGAAATCATCGCCTTCTGCCGCGCCCATCTCGCGCATTTCAAGGCGCCGCGCACCGTGGTCTTTGGCCCCTTGCCGAAAACCTCGACCGGCAAGACCCAGAAGCACCTGCTCCGCGATCGCGCGCGCGCCTTGTGATTTTGTTGAATAATCGTAACATGAACACTCAAGATGGATACGTTGGCCCGATTCCCGGCCTTCAACAATTGGCTGACATCTTCGTGGCTTTGTTCAATAGGGTCAATAACACACTGAATGGTCAATGAAACACTGAACCAACCACCCGCCGCGTGACCCCGGAGCGGGTGTCACGACGCCCGCTCGTCCCACAGCATCGCCGCGCCGCGCACGCCAGAAGAATCGCCCCAGCGGTTGCGCCGGATCGGGGTGGTGCAGACATCGCTGAAGACATGCGCGGAGAGCAAGGCCGGCACCTCGCGATAGAGATGATCGAGATTTGAGAGGCCGCCGCCGAGCACGATGACCTCCGGGTCAAGAAGATCGACGACCACGGCGAGCCCGCGCGCGAGCCGCGCGGCGTGGCGCGCGAGCGCGGCGCAAGCGGCTTCGTCCCCGGATGCGGCGCGCGCCACCACGGCCGTCGCGTCCCGCGCCGCGCGCCCGAAAAAATCCCGCGCCAGGGCGGGGCCGGAGAGATAGGTCTCCAGGCAGCCGCGCCGGCCGCACCAGCAGGGCGGGCCGGGATATTCCGCCGCCGTCATCCAGGGCAGCGGCGTGTGGCCCCATTCGCCGGCGATGCGATGGCGTCCCGAGAGAATCCGCCCGCGCACCACGATGCCGCCGCCGCAGCCGGTGCCGATAATCACGCCAAATGCGCTCTCCGCGCCCGCCGCCGCGCCATCCCGCGCCTCGCTCAGGGCAAAGCAATTGGCATCGTTCTCGACCCGCACCGCGCGGCCGAGACGCTCGGCCAGTTCCACCGCGAGAGGCTGGCCATTCAGCGCCAGCAGCGAGGCGTTCTTCACCCGCCCCGAGGCCGGGCTAATGGCGCCGGGAATGCCGATACCGAGCGTGCCGCGCGCCCCGAGTTCGCGCTCCGCCGCGCCGAGCAACTCGGCAAGCACCGCCAGAATAGCTTCATAGGTGCCGGGCGTCGCCACCCGGCGGCGCAGCAGAAATCCGCCCGCCTCATCCAAGGCGGCGATTTCGGTTTTCGTGCCCCCGAGATCGATCCCTAATCGTATTTTTTCCACACGCTCCCTCCGCCACTCTCCCTCAACCGCCGGATCGCCTTGCCGGCGGCGCGCTTGCGTCGCAGACTAGCGCCGCGATGGGAGGTTCGCGGCCATGAGCGAGACGGTGCTCGACGTCAAGGGGCTGCGCTGCCCGCTGCCGGTGCTGCGGGCCAACCGCGCGCTGCGCGGGCTCAAACCCGGCGCGCGGCTGCGCGTGCTTGCGACCGATCGCGCCTCGGTTGCCGATTTCCAGGCGTTCTGCCGCGACACCGGCCACGCGCTGCTCGCTTGCAGCGACGAGGCGGGCGTGTTCAGCTTTCTCATCCGCCGCCGCGCCGAGGAGGGCGGGGCCTGATGCCCGTCGCCTTGTTCACCCATCCCGCCTGTCTCGAACACGATCCCGGCGGCTGGCACCCGGAATGCCCCGATCGGCTGCGCGCCGTGCTGCGGGCCCTCGAAGCCCCGGAATTCACCGCCCTGTTGCGCGAATTGGCCCCCGCCGCGACCCCGGCCCAGCTCCTCCGTGTGCATTCCGAGGCCTATGTCACCGCGATCCTCGCGATCCGCCCGCCGCAGGGCGAGACCGTGCCGCTCGACGCCGACACCGTCATGAGCACGGGTAGCGCCGAAGCGGCACTCCGCGCCGCGGGCGGGGCGGTGGCCGCGGTGGACGCGGTGATGGCGGGCTGGGCGCGGGCCGCCTTCGTAGCCGTCCGCCCACCCGGCCATCACGCCGAACCAGGCCGCGCAGGGGGATTTTGTCTGTTCAACAACGCCGCCATCGCCGCCGAGCAAGCCCGCGCGCACTGGGGGCTGAAGCGGATCGCCGTGGTCGATTTCGACGTCCATCACGGCAACGGCACCGAGGTCACCTTTGGCCCCGACCCGGATCTCTTCTATGGCTCGACCCATCAATATCCCTGCTATCCCGGCACCGGGGCCGCGACGATGCGGGGCGCCGCCGGCAATATCGTCAACGCGCCGCTGCCCCCGGGCAGTGACGGCGCGGCCTTCCGTGCCGCCTGGGCGGAAAACATCCTGCCCGCACTCGACCGCTTCGCCCCGGAATTGCTGATCATCTCGGCCGGGTTCGACGCCCACCACGCCGACCCGCTCGCCGAACTCCGCCTCGATGTGGCGGATTTCGCCTGGCTCAGCGAACGCCTCGTCGCGAGCGCCGGGAGGCACTGCCAAAATCGTGTCGTCTCGGTGCTCGAAGGCGGCTATAACCTTGACGTGCTGGCGGCGGCGAGCCGCGCCCATGTGCGGGCCTTGATGCGGAATTGAGGGTTTGAAAACGTCCCGGCGGCGCCCGACAGGCCGCCATTCTACTCCCCGAGCACCGGGCCAAACAGACCCCACGCCCGGCCATCAAAACGCTGCATCTGCAATTGTCGGATCGGGATCACGTCATCGGCGCTGGTATTGACGGTGATGCCCGGCAGCAGCATCGGCAGCGCAACCGCGTGCAGGGACATCGCCTGTTTCATCAGATTGGCCCGCGTCAGATCATCGCCGCAGCGCGCGAGCACGATCTCCATGAGTTGCGCCGCGGTGTAGCCGTTCACATTCATGACATCACCGGGATCCCCCTCGGGATTATACTGCGCCATCCAGGCGCGCCAGTCGCGCAAGCCGGGGTCGTTGCGCCAGTGCGGATCGTTGGGATCCTTGAGGAACGAGCCGGTGACGACGCCGACGGCGTTCTCCAGCCCGGCGGGTTTGAGCACGGCGTTGATGGAATTGGCCACGCTGGGCAGAACGATCAGCGGCTTCCAGCCCAGGGCACCGGCGCGGCGAAGTGCTTGCGCGGCGAATTTCGGGGTCGCCTCGTCGAAAAACGCATCGGCGCCGGCCTGCTGGAACATCACGACCTGGGAATCGACCGTCGGATCGGTGGTCTCATACGTCGCCTCGGCGACAATCTGGCGCGCGTGGTCACCGAGCCCCTGCTTGAAACCGCGCAGATAATCGCGCCCGGCGTCCTCATTCGGGGTCAGCACGGCGATTTTGGCATTCGGCCGGGTGGCGAGAATATAGCGCGCATAGATGCGTCCCTCCTGCTCGTAGGTCGGCAAAAACCCTGTTGTCCAGGGGAAATGCGCCGGATCGTTCCAGCGTGTCGCACCGGAGGAAACAAAAAGCTGCGGCACCTTCTTGAGATTGAGATAGCGCTGGACGGCGATATTGGGCGCCGTGCCAACCGAGTTGAACAGCGCGAAAACATTTTCCTGCTCGACCAGCGCCCGCGTCACCTCAACCGTTTTAGGCGGGGAATAGCCGTCATCGCGGCTATCAAATACAATTTTTCGCCCGTTGATGCCGCCGTGCTCATTGAGCATGCGGAAATAGGCGGCCTCGGCGTGGGCAATCGTGCCATAGGCCGAAGCTGGGCCGCTATAGGGCGCGGTGTTGCCGAGAGTGATTTCCTGAGCGTTCGCGCCGGGGTCGTAGCGCGCACCCTGCACCGCTGGCGCAACGAGCGCCGCCGTGAGCCCAGCGGCAAAACCGACGCCCGGCAATTTTGCGGTCATCATCGGCGTCCTTTCAACGAAGCCCAAGACCACGGGCGATGATGCCGCGTAGAATCTCGCGCGTGCCGCCGCGGATGGAAAACGACGGCGCGTGCTGGACGAGATGGGCGAGCATGGCGGCGAGGGCATCGGCCGAGCCCGGCGCCGGCTCATCCTCGATCAGCGTGCGCGCGATCTCGACCACCTCTTGTTCGAAGCTGGTGCCGAGATCTTTCACCAGCGCCGCCTCCACCGCCGGCTCGCGGCCGGCCTGCAGCATGCCCGCGACCGAGCGCGACAGCCGGCGCAGTGTCATGACATGCGCGACCAGCCGGCCGAGCGCCATCGCGGCGCGCTCGGAAGGTTCCGCCCCGAGCGCGGCGGTCAATTCCACCATCAGGCGGAAGGAGGAGAGAAACCGCTCCGGCCCGCTGCGCTCAAAGGCCAATTCCCCGCTCACCTGCCGCCAGCCATCGCCAAGCCCGCCGAGCAGGGATTCCTCGGGCAAAAACATGTCCTCGAAAATCACTTCGTTGAAATGATGCAAGCCGGCGAGATCGATGATCGGGCGCACGGTGATGCCGGGGGTGCGCAGATCGACGATAAACTGGCTGGCGCCGGCGTGGCGGTCCTCGCTTTTCTCGCCGGTGCGGCAAAACAGGATCATGTAGTCGGCGCAATGGGCGTTGGAGGTCCAGATCTTGCGGCCATTGACGAGAAACCCACCCTGCACGGGGGCCGCGCGCGTGCGTGCGGCGGCGAGGTCCGAGCCGGAATCGGGCTCGCTCATGCCGATGCAGAACGAACACTCCCCGGCGGCGATGCGCGGGAGGAAAAAATTTTTCTGTGCCTCGCTGCCATTGCGCAGGATGTTGGGCCCGCTTTGCCGATCGGCGACCCAGTGCGCGGCCACCGGCGCGCCGGCGGCGAGCATTTCCTCCTGCACGACATAGCGCTCGAGCGCGCTCCGCTCCCGCCCGCCATAGCGCTTCGGCCAGGTCATGCCGATCCAGCCACGCGCCGCCACCTTGCGGCTGAACGCCGGATCGCGCCCGCCGAGACGCAGCCGATCGGGGGCCGAGACGGGCGGTAGTTCGGCGGCGAGGAAAGCCCGCACCTCGGCGCGCAGCGCCTCGGCTTCCGGCGCCGGGACGGGGGGCGCGAAGGTCAGCTGGGATATGCTCGATCTCCCTTTTCCGGCGCATCAGCGAGAATGATCAAGGCATCGGCGATGGTGCAGCCCGCACCGGCGGCATGCACGATCACCGGGTTGAGTTCGACCTCGCGAAGCGCGGGGGGCGCGGCGGCGGCGAAATCGCCGAGCGCCACGATCAGCCGCGCCAGCGCCTCGCAATCGGCCGTCGGGGCGCCGCGAAACCCGGCGAGCAGCGGCGCACTCCGCAATTCGCCGATCATCGCGCGCGCCACCGCGATATCGAGCGGAGCGAGGCGGTGGGTGACATCGCGGAACACTTCCGCCATCACCCCGCCAGCGCCGAGCATCACCACCGGGCCGAACCCCGGATCGCGCACGGCGGAGAGAAGGATCTCGATGCCGGGCAGGGCCATTTTTTCGACCAGCACGCCCGCGATGCGTGCGCCCGCCGCCCGTCCCGCCGCCAGCAGCAACGCGAAGGCCTCGCCGAGCTCGGCTTCGTCGTTGATGCCGAGCCGCACGCCGCCGATATCGCTTTTGTGCGGCAGATCGGGCGATTGTAGTTTCAGCGCCAGCGGAAAGCCGATGGCGCGCGCCGCCGCCAGCGCCGCTTCAAGGTTTGCGGCGAGCGCGCGCGGGGCAAGCGCGAAACCCGCAGCGGCGAGGGCGTCTTTCGCCTGATATTCC
>JAKCCP010000340.1 GCA_021841985.1 Pseudomonadota bacterium
TCGATCAGCCAGATCGGGCTCGCCGAGGGGATCGCCTTCCGCTTCGACCGCGTCCGGCGCATGCCGAGCAGCGTCGACGCGCATCGCCTGGTGCGCATCGCCGCCCGCGCCGGGCGTGCGCTGGACATCGTCGAAGCGCTGTTCGCGGCCTATTTCAGTGAGGGCACCGATATCGGCGATCCCGCGCGGCTGACCATGATCGCCGCCCAGAACGGCCTCGATGCCGAGGCGGCCGGGCATTTCCTCGCCAGCGATCTGGAGATCGACGCCGTGCATGCCGATAATCTCCGCGCCCATCGGCTCGGCATCAACGGTGTCCCCTGCTTCATCCTCGGCGGCCGCCACGCCATCGCCGGCGCCCAGGAACCCGCCGTCATCTCCCGCCTGATCGACGTCGCACTGCTCGAAGACTCCGCCGCCTGAGCGCCGCTCAACGCCCCTGGCCGGCCCTGCCCGCCCGGCGCGCGATACCCACCCGGGCGGCAGGCTTGCGCGGGGGTCACCCCTCCTCGGCGGCGAGGAGGGCGGCGTTGCCGCCGGCGGCGGCGGTGTTGACGGAGACCGCGCATTCCTTGGCGAAGCGGAACAGCGCCAGCGGGCCACCCGCTTTCGGCCCGGTTCCCGAGCGCCCATGCCCGCCGAAGGGCTGCACCCCGACCACGGCGCCGATCTGATTGCGGTTGACATAGGCGTTGCCGACGCCGAGCCGCGTGACGATCCGCCGCTGCACCGCCTCGATCCGCGAATGCACGGCCAAGGTCAGGCCGAAGCCGTTGCCGGCGATCGCGGCCAGGAGATCCTCCAGCCGGTCGGCAGGGTAGCGGACGATGTGCAGGATCGGGCCGAACACCTCCTCGCGCAGCGCCGTCGGATCGGCGAGCAGGAAGGCGCGCGGGGCGAAGAAACTGCCATGCCGCGCCGCCGGCGGCAGCGCGCATTCGAACAAAGGCGCTCCCAACGCTTTCGCATGGGCGGCAAGGCGGGCGCAGGCTTCCGGTTCGATCACCGGGCCGATATCGGTGGCCGCGTCCAGCGGATCGCCGATCGTCAGCGTCTCCGCCGCCCCCTTGAGCAGCACGAGAATGCGATCGGCGGTGTCGTCTTGCAGGCAGAGGAGGCGAAGCGCCGAGCAGCGCTGCCCGGCGCTGCCGAAAGCGCTTGCCAGCGCATCCGCCACCACCTGCTCGGGCAGCGCCGAGCTATCGGCGATCATCGCGTTGATCCCGCCGGTCTCGGCGATGAAGGGCAGGATCGGGCCGGGCCGGGCGGCGAGTGTCGCCGCGATCGCCGCCGCGGTGTCGCTTCCGCCGGTGAAGACGACGCCATCGATCTGCGGCGCGGCGACCAGCGCCTGGCCGACCCGGCCATCGCCGGGGAGAAGGCGCAGCGCCTCGCGCGGCACCCCGGCCTGATAGAGGAGATCGACGGCGTGGCCCGCGATCAGCGGCGTCTGCTCGGCCGGTTTCGCGGCGACCGCGTTGCCGGCGGCAAGGGCCGCGGCGATCTGGCCGGCGAAGATCGAGAGCGGAAAATTCCACGGCGAGATGGCGGCGAACACCCCCCGTCCGCGCAGTTCCCAGGTGTTGCGCTCGCCGGTCGGGCCGGGAAGTTCGCTTGGGCCGGAAAAATGCCTTCGCGCGAGAGATGCGTAATAGCGGCAGAAATCCGCCGCCTCGCGGATCTCCGCGTGGCCATCGACGAGGGTTCGCCCGGCCTCGCGGGCGAGAAGAAAGAGCAGATCGGCGCGTGCCGCCTCGATCAGATCGGCGGCGCGCTCCAAAATGCCGGCGCGCGCCATCCCGCCCTGCTCGTCCCAGCCGCGCGCGGCGCGGGACAGCGTTGCCAGCGCCGCCGCGATCTCGGCCGGAGCGGCATCATGGGCGCGCCCGACGAGGATCCGGCGATCGGCGGGGGCGCGAATGTCACGCGCCTCGCCGCCGCCGGCAACCAGCCGGGGGCGCGTTCCGGCGGCGGCGAGATCGGCCGCGAGCGCCGCCACGGCGGCTCCATCGGAAAAATCGAACCCGGCCGAATTGCGCCGGTCAGGGTAGAGATCGGGCGGAAGCGGAAGGCGCGGATTGCGCCCCGGCCGGACCTGGAATTGCGCCACCTGGAATTGCGCTAGGGGATCGGCGGTGATCGCGTCTTCGGGGACCGCGGGGTCGAGAAGACGATGGACGAAGCTGGTATTGGCGCCGTTTTCCAGAAGCCGGCGGACGAGATAGGCGAGCAGATCCTCATGCGTGCCGACCGGCGCATAGACGCGGACCGGGCAGGAACGCGGCGCATCCAGCTTGCCGTTGACGCTTTCATAAAGCGCCTCGCCCATGCCGTGGAGGCGCTGCATCTCGAACTCGTGCCCCTCGGCGATGGTGAGAACCGTTGCCAGGCTTTGCGCGTTATGGGTCGCGAAGGCGGGGAAAACGGCGTCCTTGAGCGCCAGCATCCGCCGCGCGCAGCCGATCCAGGCGATATCGGTCGCGGCCTTGCGGGTATAGACCGGGTAATCCGCCAATCCCTCGATCTGCGCCGCCTTGATCTCGCTGTCCCAATAGGCGCCCTTGACCAGGCGCAGCGGAATCCGGTGCCGCGTGCGCCGGGCGAGCGATGCGATCCATTCGATCACCGGAAGCGCCCGCTTCTGATAGGCCTGCACCGCGAGCCCGAGCCCATTCCAGCCGGCCAGGCGCGGATCGGCGAGGACGGCGGCGAAAACGTCGAGGCTGAGTTCGAGCCGCGCCGCCTCCTCGGCATCCATGGTGAGACCGATATCGGCCGCGCGGGCGGCGCGGGCGAGGTCGCCCAAGGCGGCGATCAGCTCCGGCACCGCGGTTTTTGCTTGCAGCGGGGTGAAACGCGGCGAGAGCGCCGAGAGCTTGACCGAAATCCCCGGCCGCGCGGCCATTCCCCCCTCGCCCCCGGAACCCGGCCCGCCACCATGCCGGCCGATCGCGCCGATGGCGTGGCGATAGGCGATGAGATAGCGATCGGCGTCGGCGCGGGTGATCGCCGCCTCGCCGAGCATGTCGAAACTCAGCCGCCAGCGTCCGCCGCCGGCGCGCGTCAGTGCCTCCTCGATGGTGCGGCCCATGACGAATTGCCGCGCCAGCACCCGCATCCCCTGGCGCAGCGCGGCGCGGATCACCGGCTCGCCGACGCGCCGGACCATCCGCCCCACCGCCTGCGGCAGGCGCCGCGTCTCGTCGCGCGACAGCACTCGGCCGGTGAGTAAAAACGCCCAGGACGAGGCATTGACCGCGAGACTGTCGGCGCGGCCGAGATGGCTCTCCCAATCGCCGCCGGCGATCCGGTCCTCGATCAGCGCATCGGCGGTGGCGGCGTCGGGAATGCGGAGCAGCGCCTCGGCGAGACAGAGCAGCGCCACCCCCTCGGGCGTGCCGAGCCCATATTCCTTGAGGAAATCGCTGACATCGCTGCCCGGCTTGTGCGCCTTGCGCGCGGCGCGGACGAGATCGCGGGCACGCGCCGCGATCGCCTGCGTTTGAGCGGGCGGAAAACTGGCCAGCGGGATCAGCGGCGCGAGCGCCTGCTCCTCCGGCGCGCGGTAAAGCGCGCGGAGCAGGTTTCGCCCCTCATCCGGCGCGACACCCTCGGCCATGGCGCGGCTCCTTCCGATGTCTCTCGCGCATAGCTTGGCCGAAACCGCCGCCTCGGGAAAGCCGATGCGCAAAACGCTCGCAAGGAAAATTCAAGCTGTGAAGACTGGTTCTTTTTTACAAAAAAGAACCAAAAAAACTTTTATCCCGTAACACCCCGCCACGGGCAACGCCGTGCGACGGGAGCCAGAAGCGATCGTTCCGGCTCTTTCGCTCTTCGACGGAGGTGATTTAATTAATGAATTTGGCCGCCCTGGTGGGGGCTGTCGAGGCTGAAGGGGGGGATCGCGACGTCGAAGGTTTCGCCGGAATCGACGCGGACCATGTGGTAGGTGCCGGTCATGAAGCCGGATGGGGTCTCGAGCGGTGTGCCGGAGGTGTATTCGAACACCTCGCCGGGCTCCAGCGTCGGCTGCTCGCCGACCACGCCGGCGCCATGCACGTGCTGGGTGCGGCCGATCGCGTCGGTGATGCGCCAGGTGCGGCGCAGCAACTGCACCGTCTCGCGGCCGCCGTTTTCGATTCTTACCTGGTAGGCCCAGACGAAATGCCCCTCCTCGGGGCGGGACTGGTCTTCGAGAAAAACGGCGCGCACGCTCACCCGGATATCGCGCGTGATGGCGCTGAACTCGCCCTGTCGTTCCCGGCTCATGGTGATCCCCGGCTCATGCCCCGCGCATACCGCGCGCCGGGCCATCTTGTCCATGCCCACGCTCATCCGCCGGCGGCAAGCGCTTGCGCGAGATCATCCTCGAGATCGGCGGCGTCCTCGATCCCGACCGAGAGCCGCACGACGCCATCGCCGATACCGAGCCGGGCACGCTCCTCGGCGCCGATCCGGTAATGGGTGGTGGTCGCGGGGTGGGTGATCAGGGATTTGGTATCGCCGAGATTGTTGGAAATGCGGATCAGCCGGAGCGCGTTCAGAAACCCGAAGGCCGCCGGCTTGCCGCCGTGGAGAGCGAAGGTGACGAGGGTGCCGCCGCCCTGCATCTGCGCCTTGGCGAGCGCCGCCTGCGGATGGTCGGCGCGGGTCGGATACCAGACGCGGGCGACCGCCTTCTGGCGGCTCAGGAATTCGGCCAGACGCTCGGCGTTGCGGCCCGCCGCGGTGACGCGGAGCGAGAGCGTCTCCAACCCCTTGAGCAGGAGCCAGGCGTTGAACGGCGACAGCGCCGGGCCGGTATTGCGGAGATAGGGTTGCAGCACCTCCTCGATCCAGTCCCGCCGTCCCAACACCGCGCCGCCGAGCGCGCGGCCCTGGCCGTCGATATGCTTGGTGCAGGAATAGACGACGATATCGGCGCCGAGGGTGAGCGGCTGCTGCAAGAGCGGGGTCGCGAACACGTTATCGACCACCACCAGCGCGCCGGCTTCGTGGGCAAGCGCGGCGATGGCGGCGAGATCGACGATTTCCAGCATCGGGTTGGAAGGGGTTTCGAGCAGCACGATTTTCGTCGGCCGGGCGAGGGCTTCGCGCCATTGGCCGGGATCGCCGCCATCGACGAAGACGCACTCGACGCCGAAGCGCGGCAGCAGCGTGGAGACGATCCAATGGCAGGAGCCGAACAGCGCCCGCGACGCCACCACCCGGTCGCCGGCGCGGAGACCAGCGGTGAGCGCCGCATGCACCGCCGCCATGCCCGAGGCGGTGGCGCGGCAGGCTTCCGCCCCCTCGATCGCGGCGAGGCGTTCCTCCAGCATCGCGACGGTCGGATTGCCGAAGCGCGAATACTGGTAATGCTTGAGGCTGCCCTGAAACGTCGCCTCGGCGGCCTCGGCGCTCGCATAGACGAAGCCGGAGGTGAGAAAAAGCGCTTCCGCGGTCTCGCCAAACGGGGTTCGCGCGTGGCCGGCATGGACCAGGCGGGTCGCGGGGCGGAGAGAGGGGGGGGGTTCAGTCATCGTCTGGCCCTGTCCATCCTGGGCCGACCGTGGACGCCGCGCCGGCCGAGCGGGCGAGCGCTGGCCTCTTTAGCGCGCTTCTTTCACCTCGCCGCAATCCGGCCGGACAAATCACGAGGGGCGGCGGGAGCCGCCGGTCGTGAACCATAAAGATCACGCATTGCGCCGTCAATCCGGGTTTTCTATAACCGGGCGGCGCGAGCGCGGGTGTAGTTCAATGGTAGAACGGCAGCTTCCCAAGCTGCATACGAGGGTTCGATTCCCTTCACCCGCTCCAGCGCGGTCTCGCCGCCGCGAGCGATCCCGCCCAAAAAACCCTGCCCCTACCTCCTGCTCCCGGTCTTCGCCCTGGGTCGCGTCTTGGGAACGGGTCGGGGGGTCAGCATTTCCGGCCGCATCCCGGAGACGCGCTCGATCAGCCCGGCCATGGCGTCGAGATAATCGGCCATCGCCAGATGGCGTTCGGCGTAGCGGCGCGCATTGGCGCGGAGACGCGCCGAGAGCGCACGGTCCTCGAGCACCGAGAGCACGCGCTCGGCAACCCGCGCGGGGTCGAGGAAAGGGGCGAGCAGGCCGTTTTCGCCGTCGCGGATGAATTCGCGCACCGGTTCGGTATCGCTGCCGATCACCGCGCAGCCGCTCGCCAGCGCCTCACGCAGCGACCAGGAGGCGACGAACGGATAGGTGAGATAGACATGCGCGTCCGAGCGCTGCAAAAGCCGCCGGTAATCGCCGTAATCGATGCGGCCGACGAAATGCACGCGGCTCTCGTCATAGCGCCCCTTCATCTCGTTGATAAAATGATCTCGCCAACTGCCGGTGGCGAGCTTGGCGCCGTAGCTCACGCCATCGCCGCCGACCAGGATGACGCGGAGATCGCGCCGCGCCCGGAAGAGATGCGGCAGCGCCCGCATCATCACATGATAGCCGCGATAGGGTTCGAGATCGCGGGCGACGAAGGTCACCAGCTTTTCCCCTGGCGCGATGGTGATGTCTTTGAGCGTGAAGGGGGTTTTTGCCGCCGCGGGATCAGGCTGGCAGAGTTCGAGGTCGGCCCCCTCGGGGATGATGGCGATGCGCGGGCGCGCCCAGTCGGGGTAGGTCGCGTGCTGGAAGCGGGTCGGCGTCTGGCCATGGCCGGGGAGGTTGAGCGCCAGCAGATTGACCGTGTTCTTGACCCGAATATTGGACAGCATCTGGGGCGCGGTCGGAAACTCGGGGTCGAAGCCGACATCGAGCCCGTCGGTATGATAGAAAAACTCGAAATAGCCGAGCATCGGCGCACCCGGCCAGACATCGCAGAGATCGAGCATCTCGCCCCAGCCATGATGGCCGATGATGATATCCGGCTGAAAGCCGAGCCCGCGCAATTGCGTCGCCGCCCGCGCCACCGCCTCGGCGCGGATCATCGCCGGCTCGATCTCGCGGAGATTGCGATGCGCGTCCTTGCTCGGCTCGCGGCCGAGGCGATAGACGAGCTTGCGCACTCCGGAAATGACGTTTTGGTTGTCGTCGGTCAGAAACAGGATCTCATGCCGCTTCGCCGCCGCCAGATAGCGGAGCAGATGGAGATACTGGCCGGGGAAATTCTGATGGACGAAAAGAAACCTCACGCCGCGACGTCACCGCCCGCGCCGCGGCGGCACCGTCTTGCCGGCGCGGCCGGGCCTGGCCGCCGGCTTGGCCGCGGGTTTCGCCGCCGGCACTTTGGCGGGCGAGGGTTTCGCGGCCGGGAGAGGTTTCGCCGCCGCCGCTTGCTTGGCGGGCGCCGCTTGCGTGCCGGGGCGGGCCTCGCGCCGCTGCACGACGATCTGGAACGCCTCGAGCGGCGCCATGCTCTCGGCCTCGCAGGCCTCGCCATCGGCGACCGGGCCGATCGCCGTGCCGTCCACGAAGGTCGCGGAATAGGTGCAGCGATGGGTCTCCCGCGCCTTGCCGCGCAGCCGCGCGCGGAGCCCGAGCAGCGGCAGCGCCATGCCGCGGCTGCCGCAAAGCTGCCCGCCCTCGACCCAGGGCGAGAGCCAGCCGCGCCCGAGCACCGCCTGATATTCGATGTCCGCCGGCGCCACCTCGCCGCGCGGCGAGAGCGCGAAACCCTCCACCCAGCGCTTGCTGCCGCGATCGCCGATCCATTCGCCGAACATCGCGCCGATATCGCCGCGGAGCTGGACGTGCGCGGCGATCTCGAAATTGCCGTGGAGCGGCAGCGCGGCGCCGCCGGCGGGGGCCGCGCCCGGGGCAGCCGCTGGCGCGGCCCCGACGGCCGGCATCGGGTGACGCGGATCGACGGCTGCGGGCATCGCCCGGCGCGGCGCGGCGCCGGTGACCGGGGCGCCGGCGGTATCCTCGGTCAGCCGCAGCACTTGCAGGCGCGGGGCGTTTTCCGGCCCGCCCGGGATCTGATAGATCGTCACTAGAATCTGCGCCGGCCCCTCGCTCACCCGCACCAAGGCGGCGTCGGCGGCGCCGCTCAGCCAGCCATCGGGCCGGAACGCGGTGATGCTCACCGCCTGCGGCCGGCTCGCAGCGCCGGGCGGCAGCGAAATCCGCACCCCGGGGAGGCCCGACCCGTCCTCGGCACGCCGCGCGCCGGGGGTCTGGACGATGCAGAACAGGCCGCTTTCCAGCGTCATCAGATGGCCCGAGACACGCAATTCGGAGAACATCTTCTGGCCTGGATTGGGGGCATTCGCCGCGGCGGCGCTGACTTCGGACATGGCGTGTATCCCGCTCTGCTAATGAGGAAAGGATCCTGACGCGAGTCGATGTGTTTCTCTAGCGGTATCAATCGGATCAGTAAACCGCGATGATCGCGCGGCGCCCCCGCCGGCCCGCAGCAAGGCGTCATTCACCGCTTGCGCCGGTGAATCGAGCGCCAGCAGCAGGCCGCGCCCCGATTCCCGGATGCGCTCGGCCTGCGCGCCGAGATCGAAGGCGACGACGAAAAGACCGGCGCGCCACATCTCGCTCAGGGTATAGCACCAGGTCTCCGGCACCACCGAGGGCAGGAAGCCGACCCCGGCGCCTTGGCGCGCGATCAGCGCGACCGCTTCCTCCGGCTGGTAATCGCCGGTGATGAAGACCTTTCCCGTCGCCAGCAGGGGCTCGTCGCCGGTGGTGACGCCGACGACGGTGAAGGCGAGCGGCAAATCCCGCGCTTGCGCGTCGCGGGCGCAAGCGAGCAGACGCCGATACCCTTTCTCGACGCCGATCGCGCCGGCGAGCACGACACGGAGCCCGCCCGCCGCCGGCGACGCGCGAGCGCGGCGCGCGACCGGCGCCATATCCGCCTCCCAGGGTTGGACGATGGGCGCGAGGGCCGGGAAATGCCGCGCGAGCCGGGCCGCGACATCGGCCGCCGGCGCCACCACCCGCGCCGCCTCGGCGAGCACGCGGGCCGAGCGCTCGCGGAGCGCCGGGGCGTCGATCTCCTCCTCGATCTCGCGTCCGGCCTCGGCGACGCAAGGCGCGCAGGCGGCGACCGGCGGCTCGCCGCAATAGCGCCCCTCCGCGCCGAGCAGCTTGATGCGCGGACAAAGCCACACGTAGTCATGCACATGCACTTCGTAGGGGAGGGCGAGGGCGTGGCAGAGGGCCAGCACCGCGTCGTGATCCTGCCCGAGGAGATGATGGATCTCGATCGCCCGCAGGTTCTCCGCGCGCAGCAACGCGAGGAGATCGCCGCTCTCGCGCGGCAGATCGAAGCCGAGATTGGGATACGCGCCGATCGCCTCGGCGCGGGTGAGATAGGAGCGGTTGACGCCGGCCTCGGCGCGCGGACTGCCGCGGAGCAGGATGACCCGCCACCCCGCCGCAAGCAGCGCCTGCGCGCGCGCCGTCATCCGCGTCTCGACGCCGCCGCCGCGATCATGCCCGACCAATAGCGCCGCCGGCGTCGCGCGCTTCCGGGCGGCGATGAAGCGCGCGCGATCGAGGCGCCGCCGCGCCGGGGCGAGCGGATCGGCGGCGACATAATCGGCGATCAGCGCGTCATAGCCGGGGTGGAGGCGGGCCAGCAGGGCGGCGTTGCGGGCCCTGAGCGCCGCCTGCCCGGCGCCGAAGGAAACGCCGCCGCGATGGGCGACGAACACCCCGGTTGCCGCGACATGGCGCCAGCCGAGCGTGCGCGCGCGAAGGCAGAAATCATTCTCCTCGCCATAGCCCTGGGCAAAGACGTCTTCGCGGAGCAGCCCGACCTGATCGAGGGCGGCGCGGCGGATATAGAGGCAGAAGCCGACGCCGACCGGGATCTCCACCACCGCGCCGCGATCGGCGCGCGCGGCGAGGGCGGCAAGGCGCTTCGTCGCCGCGAGATCGGGCATCGGGTTGCCGCCGTCGCGCCGGGGATAGCTCAGCAGCGTCGCGTCATTGGAGAACGGCGTCGCGGTCGCGATCGCCGGCTCGGCATAGGCGGCGTCGCGCAGCCCGCCGAGCCAGTCGCCGGCGACCAGCGTGTCGCTGTTGAGCAGCACCACGTCATCACGGCCGGCGGCGCGGATGCCGGCATTGGCGGCGCCGGGAAAGCCGCGATTGCGCGGCAGGCGGACGAGGGTGATGCGGCGCGCGCGGGCGAGCCGGTCGAGTGCCAGCACCAGATCCGGCTCGGGGCTGGCATCCTCGACCACGATCACCCGCGTCCGCGCCGGGAGCGCGGCACGGAGGCTGTCGAGACAGGCGAGCGTCTCGGCAACACCGCGATAGGCCGGCACCACGACGCTCACCCGGCGGGGGCGAGAGCGGCGGTGCTCGGCGGCGGCGCCACGGAGATCGGCATGGATCGCCGCCCATACCGGCCGCCCCACGCCAGCCCTGGTCGCCCCGTTCTTGCGCGCAACATCCCCCGCGACCCGCGCCAGCGCCGCCGCGCTCGCCTGTTCGGCCGTGGGATCGAGGGGGCTTCCGAGCAAATCCCGGCCGTCGCCGTCGCGGAGCGAGAGCGGCATCGCCGCGTGCGCGAACCGCGAAGCCGGCACGATGAAACCGCGCGGGCGGGCGAGCGGCGCGGTGTCGGGGACGGCGATCGCGGTGTCGGTCGCGGCAAACCGCGCGATCAGGCGGCCATGGCGGTCGTGGAGGAAAAGCCAGGGGGTCGCGTCGGGGTCGGCGGGATGCCAGGCCCAGCCGGCGAGATCGCCGCCCTCCTCCATCACCACCCCTTCGAGGCGACGCAAGGCGGCGAGCCGGATCGGGCTGCCGAGCAGCGGCGTGCCATCGGCGAGCGTCACCGCGAGTTCATGCCCGCCGCGCGCCGCGGCGCCGAGACGCGCCCACCCGGCGCGCCAGCGGAGCGCGAGCTTCGTGCCATCGTGGAAAACCCGAAGCCGGGCCGGCGCGAGAGCGGCGGCGACCACCAGGACGCCGCCGCTCAGCATCGCGCACCAGCCCGGCGCCCCGGCCGCCGCCGCGATCCGGTCCGCGCCCTTGGCCAGCCCCGCGTCGATCGCCCCGGCATGGCCGGAAAACGCCGCCGCCAGCGCCCGCGCCGCGCCTTCGGGATCGCCGTCCCGGAGTCGCGCCGAGGCGAGCCCGATCCAGGCGACGCGGAGATCGAACCGCGCCGCGATCTCGGCGAGCGGCTTCGCCTGCCCCGGCTCGCCCTCGCGCAGGCGGGCGAGCGCAAGCGCGAGGCGTGCGGTTTCATCGCGGGGCGCGATCCGCGCCGCGCGTTCGAGCCAGCGGCACGCGGCCTCGCCATCGCCGGCGGCCAAGGCCGCCTCGCCGAGGCTCAGCGCGGCCCGCGCGGTTTCCGCCTGCCTGCGCGCGAAAGCGGCGAATTCCGCCGCCGCCGAAGCCCGCATCGCCGCCGGAGATGTCCGCTCGCGCTCGCGCGTCAC
>JAKCCP010000156.1 GCA_021841985.1 Pseudomonadota bacterium
CCGCCGCCCCCGCCATCGCCCGCCGCGGCCGCCCCCGCGCCGCCCGCGTCGCCCTTGCCGCCGCCGCCGATCTCGCCAAACCTGGCACCGCCGCTGCCGCGTCCGCCGCCGCCAACCCCCCCGGTGCCGCCCCCCCCGGCGCCAACACCCGCGCCTGAAACGCCGCCCTTGCCGGTGCCGCCCCTGCCGCCACCGCCAACAGAGAGCGCCACCAGCCAGCCCAATCCGACCAAGAACACGGCGCCCGAGAGCGACGCGCTGGAAGCGACGCTGGAAAAACTGCGGGCGCTACAGAAACAGACCACGCCCCCCAAGGCGCGTGCCAACCCGCAAGCCGGCGGCGCGCCCAATGGTGGGGGCGCGCGCACCGGCAGCGATACCAGTGCCCTGTCAGCCGATCAGCGCGCCTCGATCGGCGATCACGTGCGCGAATGCTGGACCTATGATCCCGGTGCCAAGGACGCCAACCAGCTCCAGGTGCATCTCCAGGTGATCACCGACGAGAACGGCGTCGCCCGTGTCGTCCATGTCGCGGGCAGCGATCTCGGGCGGATGAGCGATCCGGAATTCCGCGCTTTCGCCGAGCGCGCGGTGCGCGCCGTGCTTGACCCCCATTGCGCCAACCTGCCGCTACCCAAAGATATGCTCGGCCAGCGGCGCACGCTCGATTTCCGCTTCAGCCCCTGAATAATCAGCCCCTGGCGCGAGGAGCCTTTGCCCATGACCTCTATCGGCACCGAATTTTCTTCCCCATCCGGCCTGCTCGGAAGGCATGCCGCACTCGGCCGGCGTGCCCTATTCGGCGCGGCCGCCGCCGGCGCCGCTGTCCTGCCGGTGGCCGCGCAGCAGGGGCCGGCGCCGGCCGCCCCCGGCAAGCCCGGCGCGCCGAGCGCGGTGATCGATGTCAACCGCGCCCGAGCTGCCCCCATCCCGATCGCCATCCCGGAATTTACCAGCGGCAGCGCCGCCAACCCCACGCTCGGCCGCGACATGGTCCAGGTGATCACCGCCGATCTCGCGAATTCCGGCCTGTTCAAGCCGCTCGATCCGGCTTCCTTCATCCAGGCGGCGGAAAACCTGGGCGAGGTGCCGAAATGGAACGATTGGAAGGTGATCGGGGCCCAGGCGCTGGTCACCGGGCGGGTGCAGAATACCGACGGACAGGTACGGGTCGAATTCCGCCTCTGGGACGTGCTGCCCGAGCAGCAGATCCAAGGCACCGCCTATACCACGAATGCGGCCAACTGGCGGCGCATCAGCCATATCATCGCCGATGTGATCTATCAGCGGCTGCTCGGCGAGAAGGGCTATTTCGATACAAGGATCATTTATATCTCGGGCACCGGGCCGCGCAACCGACGTGTCAAGCGGCTCGCCATCATGGATCAGGACGGCGCCAATAACCGGTTTCTCTCGGATGGTTCCTGGCTGGTCCTGACGCCGCGCTTTCATCCGACGCGCGACGAGATCGCTTTCATGAGCTACGCCAACAACCGCCCGCGGGTCTATATCTTCGACCTCGGCACGGGCCGCCAGCGGATGCTCGGCGAATGGCGCGGCATGACCTTCGCGCCCCGCTTCAGCCCCGATGGCGGCAAGGTCATCCTCTCCGAGACCCGCGGCGGGGGATCGAACATCTATGTCATCGATCTCGCGAGCGGACGGGAGACCCAGCTCACCGATTCGGGGGCGATCGATGTCAGCCCCTGCTACAGCCCCGATGGCAGCCAGATCGTCTTCAATTCTGACCGCGGCGGCGATCAGCAGCTCTATGTCATGAACCCCGACGGCTCGAACGTGCGGCGCATCAGCTTCGGCAGCGGGCGCTATGCGACGCCGGTGTGGTCGCCGCGCGGCGACCTGATCGCCTATACGCATCTCGGCGGCGACGCCTGGGGCATCGGGGTGATGCACCCCGACGGCAGCGGCGAGCGCATTCTCTCGCAAGGTTTCGCGGTGGAGGGGCCGACCTTTTGCCCCAATGGGCGGGTGATCATGTTCTGGCGCGAGACGCCGGCCCGCGATTCGCGTGGCGATGGCTATTCTTCCCGCCTGGTCAGCATCGATATCACCGGCTTCCATGAGCGGGTCGCCCCGACGCCGACCGATGCGACCGATCCCGCCTGGTCGCCGCTTGGCGCCTGAGTGTCCGAAAGCCTCCAACCGGCAGGAAAATCGCCGGGGAAACCAAATTTCCCACGCGGCTTTCTTTTGCACGGGCAAGCGATTTCCGCCCGCTGGGGCGCTGAATGCGCAGAACAGTCATGCTTTATGCGGAGATTAACACGAGATGGCTTGACCGTTATCGAAACGGTGGAGTATGCGCCTTATGTGCGTTCAGCAAGGGCCCCTCAGGCCTTCGCCGCAGCGTGCATCCCCGCCGCGAGGCACGCAGGTAACAGCTAGGCACCCAGATTTAGGGACGAATGACAATGAACATGAAAATTCTTGGCGCCTTCGCCGCCGTCGCGCTTCTGGCGGCGTGCAACCAAACCCCCGCTCCAACCACCGCCGCCTCTGGCTCCGGTGCCGCCGCAGCTCCCTCCGGCCCGGTTCCGGGCAGCGAGCAGGATCTGGTGCAGAATGTCGGTGATCGCGTTTTCTTCGCCTTTGACAAATCCAACCTGAGCGACGAGGCGAAATCGACCCTCACCCGCCAAGCGGAATGGCTGAAGAAGTATCCGCAAGTCCAGATCCAGATCGCTGGCAATTGCGATGACCGCGGCACTGAGGAATACAACCTCGCCCTCGGCCAGCGCCGTGCCAATGCCTCGCGGGACTTCCTGGTCTCGCAGGGTGTCGCCGCTTCGCGCATCACCACGATCAGCTACGGCAAGGATCGTCCGACCGCGATGGGCGATAACGAGCAGGCCTGGGCGCAGAACCGCAACTCCATCACCTCGGTTCGCTGAGCCGCGACCAGCCGGCTGGTTGGCCGGCTGACATCGATGGGACGCCGGCGGCCGGGCACGGCCGCCGGTGCTGTTTTGTCTCCGCCAGCGTTTCGCGCGGCCGTCTCGGGGGCTTGTCGCGGCCGCTGGAGCGGTGCAGAAAACCCCCGTTGCCCTAGGGGAAAGCCGCATGAAATCTTTGCTGATGGCCGTGCTGGCCGCGTTTCTCCTGCTCGCCTGCCGCCCCGCCGCCTGGGCGCAGGTCGAGAGCCGGGAAGGGATCGAGCTACAGAACCAGATACTGCAATTGCGTCACGATCTTGACGCGGTGCAAAAGCGGCTCAGCGCGTCCGGCGGCTCGGCTTTGGGCAGTGCCGCGAAATCAACCGCGACCGCGCCGGCCAACGATCTCTTGCCGCAATTGCTCGACCGGGTTTCGGCGCTCGAGGAACGGATGCGCGAACTGCGCGGCCGGGTCGATGAACTGGACAACCGGACACAGCAGCAGAACGCTGATCTTGGCAAACAGATCGGCGACCTCGATTTCCGCGTCCAGACGCTGGAGGGTGGCCACCCGGCGGAGGGCGCTCACGCGCCCTCGCCACTTGCTGGACCAACCAGCGGCGGCGGCGTCATCGGCGGGACAGCGACGCCGCCACCGAGCGTGAGCCCACCGCCCACCCCCCTCGGCACGCTGCCGGTCATCAAGCCCGACGCGACGGCGGAGGCGACCCCACAGGCCGCGAACAAGGTGGCGCGGCCGACGCCAGAGGCCTTGCTGCAACGCGGCAACGCGGCTCTGGCCCATCACGACTATGCCGTAGCCGAGGAGTCGGCGCAGCAAGTGCTGGCGACGGCGAAGGGCCCGCATGCCGTCGATGCCCAGTTCCTGCTCGGCCAGTCGCTCGAGGCCCAGCATGACTATCAGAAGGCGGCGCTGGCCTTCGACACCGCCTATAAGGGCGCGCCGACCGGGCCGCATGCCGAGGACTCGCTGCTCGGCCTCGCCGGCGCGCTCACCGCGCTGGGCGCCAAGCCGGCAGCCTGCACGGCGCTCGACAAGCTGCGCCGCGAATTTCCAACCGAGCGCGCGGCGGTGCGCGAACGTGCCGCCGCGCTGCGCCAGCGTGCCGGCTGCGGCTGAAGCGGCGACGCCTGCGGCGTGGCCGGTCACCGCCGGCGAATTCGCCGCCCTCATGGCTGGCCTGGGGCCGTTTGGCGCCTCTCCCGTGCTCGCTGTCGCGGTCTCCGGCGGCGCCGACAGCATGGCCCTCGCCCTACTCGCCGACGCCTGGGCGCGGGCGCGCGGCGGGCGGGTGATCGCGCTCATCGTCGATCACGGGTTGCGCCCCGAATCGGCCGCCGAGGCCAGGCTCACCGCCGCGCGGCTGGCTGCCCGCGCCATCCCCACTCAGATCATCCGTCTCGACAACCTCGCGCGCGGCCCCGGCCTCGCGGCGCGCGCCCGCGCCGCCCGTTATGCCGCGCTTGCCGCGGCCTGCGCCGCGCTGGAGCGGGATGGGGCGGGGGTGGTGCATCTTCTGCTCGGCCACCATCAGGGGGACCAGGCGGAAACGCTTCTGATGCGGGCCGGCGCGGGGAGCGGCCCGGCGGGGCTGGCCGGCATGGCGCCGTGGCGCGCCGCCGGATCGGTCGTGCTGTTACGTCCGCTCCTCGCGCTGCCCCCCGAGCGGCTCCGCGCCAGTTTGCGCGCGGTGGGCATGGGCTGGGTCGAGGACCCCTCCAATGCCGACCCGCGCGCGCTCCGCACCCGGCTGCGCGGCGCGGTCGCGAGCCCGGCCCGGCGTGCCGGGTTGAGCGCGGCGGCGGCCGAGCGGGCGGCGGCGCGGAGCGCGCTGGCGGGGCGCATCGCCGCCATTCTCGCCGAGCGCGCGTTGGTGCATCCGGCGGGCTTCGCGCTGCTCTCGCCCGGCGCGATCGCGCCCGCGGCGCTCGCCGCGCTGATCCAGACGCTGGCTGGCCGCGCCTATCCCCCGCCCGCGGCCGCGCTTGCGGCGCTCGCCGCGGCGCCGCGCGCGGCGACGCTCGCCGGCGTGCGGCTGCTGCCGGCCGGCCGCCTCGGTGTCGGGCGTTTTCGCGGAGGCTGGCTGCTGGTGCGCGAGGCCGCGGCCCTGGCCGCACCCGTCACCGCCCGGCCGGGGACTCTCTGGGATGGGCGGTTCCGCCTTCTGGCCCTGCCGGCGGGATTTCCCGCGATGACACTCGGCGCGCTCGGCGCGGCCGGGCCACCGCTGCGTCGGGCGAGCGCCTGGCCAGCGGCGGTGCTCGGCTCCCTTCCCGCGCTTCGCGCCGAAGCCGGCTCGGGGACGCTGATCGTACCCCATCTCGGCTACCCCGACCCGGCCGCCGCGGCGGCGTTCGCGATCATTTTCACCCCTCCCCGCCCGCTCGCCGAGCAGGAATGAGGGAGACCCGCATGATTGGGGATGCGCAAAGCCTTCCGAC
The DNA here is from genome assembly GCA_021841985.1 of Pseudomonadota bacterium. The sequence continues at coordinate 5,358 of JAKCCP010000156.1, forward strand.
ACCCTATGTTCTATCGATGGACCGGCCCGCAGGAGAGCTCGCGCGGGGGCCGGCGAGGCGTTAGGCGGGCGGGCTGAGACAGGCCTCGATCGAGGGGCCACGGGGTCGGATCATATGAGCAATTTCGGACGCAACCTGGCGCTGTGGGTGGTCATCGCCCTGCTGCTGGTGGTGCTGTTCAATCTTTTCCAGCCGAGCGCTTCGCATCAGGCGGCCAATCAGGTCGCCTATTCCGATTTTATCGGTGATATGAACGCCGGGCATGTCCGCGACGTGGTGATCCAGGGCCGCACCATCACCGGTCAGCTCGCCGATGGTCGGAGTTTTCAGACCTATACGCCGGAAGACCCGACCCTGGTGCAGCGCCTCACCGATAAAGGCGTGCGAGTGATCGCCAAGCCCGAGGATAGCGACGTCAACCCGCTGCTCCACTACCTGCTGTCGTGGTTCCCGATGCTGCTCCTGATCGGCGTCTGGGTGTTCTTCATGCGCCAGATGCAGACCGGCGGCGGCCGCGCCATGGGGTTCGGCAAGTCCCGCGCCCGGCTTCTGACCGAAAAACAGGGGCGCGTCACTTTCGAGGACGTGGCCGGTATCGACGAGGCCAAGGACGAGTTGCAGGAGATCGTCGATTTTCTCAAGGATCCGCAGAAATTCCAACGCCTGGGCGGCAGGATTCCCAAGGGCTGCCTGCTCGTCGGCCCCCCCGGCACCGGCAAGACACTCTTGGCCCGCGCCATCGCCGGCGAGGCCAACGTGCCGTTCTTCACTATCTCGGGCTCGGATTTCGTCGAGATGTTTGTCGGCGTCGGCGCCTCGCGGGTACGTGACATGTTCGAGCAGGGCAAGAAGAACGCGCCCTGCATCATTTTCATCGACGAGATCGACGCGGTCGGGCGCCATCGCGGTGCTGGTCTGGGCGGGGGCAACGACGAGCGCGAGCAGACGCTGAACCAGCTCCTCGTCGAGATGGACGGGTTCGAGTCGAACGAGGGCGTGATCCTGATCGCCGCCACCAACCGCCCCGACGTGCTCGACCCGGCGCTGCTCCGCCCCGGCCGCTTCGACCGCCAGGTGGTGGTGCCCAACCCGGACGTGAACGGGCGCGAGAAAATCCTCCGTGTGCATATGCGCAAGGTGCCGCTCTCGGCCGATGTCGATCCCCGTATCATCGCCCGTGGCACGCCCGGCTTTTCGGGCGCCGATCTCGCCAATCTGGTCAACGAGGCGGCGCTGCTCGCGGCGCGCAACGGCCGCCGCGTGGTCTCGATGAACGAATTCGAAAATGCCAAGGACAAGGTGATGATGGGCGCGGAGCGGCGGAGCCTGGTGATGAGCGATGACGAGAAACGCATGACCGCCTATCATGAGAGCGGACATGCGCTCTGCGCCCTGCACCAGCCGGAATGCGATCCCGTCCACAAGGCGACGATCATCCCGCGCGGCCGGGCTCTGGGCCTCGTCATGAGCCTGCCCGAGGGCGACCGCTACTCCAAGAGCCGCTCCAAGCTGCTCGCCGAACTCACCATGGCGATGGGGGGGCGCGCCGCCGAGGAGATCATTTTCGGCGCCGACAATGTCTCGAACGGCGCCGCCGGCGATATCAAGATGGCGACCGATCAGGCGCGGCGGATGGTGATGGAATGGGGCATGAGCGATGCCCTCGGCATGATCGCCTATGGCGATAACAGCCAGGAGGTGTTTCTCGGCTATTCGATGACCCAGCAGAAGAATATCTCCGAGGCAACGGCACGGTCGATCGATGCCGAAATCAAGCGGATCATCGACAACGCCTATGTCAGCGCCAAGAAGATCCTTACCGAGAATATCGAGGAGCTGCATCGCCTGGCGAAGGGTCTTCTGGAATACGAGACGCTTTCCGGCGATGAAATCCGCACCGTCCTGCGCGGCGAGAAGGTGATCCGCAAGCTCAGCGACGAGCTGGCTGCCGATTCCCGCCGCGCCTCGGTCCCGACCACGGTCCGCCCGGTGCCCCCCGCAGCGCCGGGAACGTCGGGATTGGGGCCGGCGCCCCAGCCGAGCTAGGACGGCCTGGTCGTGCGGCTGATCGAGCCGCTCGGTCTGCTGGACGGCCCGGCGGCGGCGGAAGCCGTGGCCGCTCAGCGCGCGCGCTGGCTTGGCGGCGGGAATCTGGCTTTTTCTCTCGCCCGATTGATCAGCGCGGATGGTTCGCACCTGCTGCCGGTTGCCGAAATTCCCCCCGCCTGGGCCGAGACCTTGGCTCGTCTCACAGTGCCGCGCGCGCCTTGGGCGGGTCTCGCCCCGGACGTGCCGGCGGTGATGGGGATCCTCAACGTCACCCCCGATAGTTTCAGCGATGGCGGGCGGTATTCCGGGCACGAGGACGCGATCGCCGCCGGGCTGGCGATGGCCGAGGCGGGGGCGGCGATCATCGATATCGGCGGCGAGAGCACGCGGCCAGGCAGTGCCGAGGTGCCGGCGGCGGAGGAGCGGGCGCGCATCCTGCCCGTGGTGCGGGGGCTGGCGCGCCAGGGGGTTCTGGTCTCGGTCGATACCCGCCACGCCGCCACCATGGCGGCGGCGCTCGATGCCGGGGCGGCGATTATCAACGACGTTTCCGGCCTGACCTTTGACCCTGCCGCCCGGGCGCTGGTAGCCGCGCGCGGTTGCCCGGTCGTGATCATGCACATGCGCGGCACGCCGGCGACGATGAAATCGAGCGCGACCTATGGCGATGTCGCGGTCGAGGTGGTGGCCGAGCTGGCCGCGCGGCTCGAAGAGGCGATCGCGGCGGGCGTCGCCCGCGAGCGCATCGCGCTCGACCCCGGCTTCGGCTTCGCCAAGGAAGGGACGCAGAATCTCGACCTGCTGCGCCGGCTCGCGCTGTTCGCCAATCTCGGCTGTCCGCTGCTCATCGGGGTTTCGCGCAAGCGCCTGGTTGGGCTCGCCGCGGGCGAGACGGCGGCGCCGCGCCGCGCGCCGGGCTCGATCGCGGCCGGGCTTTACGCGCTTGGTCATGGCGCGTTCATTCTTCGCGTCCATGATGTGGCCGAAACCGTGCAGGCCGTGCGCGTCTGGCGGAGCCTTTCGCAGGGGGCGGCGGTGGCGTAAAGCTCCGCGCGGGGGCGAGGGAGAAGGGAGTTTTTGGCTGATGAACCAGATCCGGCGCTTGTTCGGCACCGACGGCATACGAGGCACCGCCAACGCCGCGCCGATGACCGCGGAGATCGCGCTCCGTCTCGGTCAGGCGGCGGGATTTCTGTTCACCCGCGGCGATCATCGCCATCGCGTGGTGATCGGCAAGGACACCCGGCTCTCGGGCTACATGATCGAACCCGCCTTGACCGCCGGCTTCATCGGCGCCGGGATGGACGTGGTGCTGGTCGGGCCGCTGCCGACCCCGGCAATCGCCATGCTCGCGCGCAGCCTGCGCGCTGATCTCGGCGTGATGATCTCGGCCTCGCACAACCCCTATCAGGATAACGGCATCAAGCTCTTCGATCCCGACGGCTACAAGCTCTCCGATACCACCGAGCTGGAGATCGAGGCGCTGATGGCGCGCGATCTCTCCACCCGGCTCGCCGCCCCCGAACATCTCGGCCGGGCCGCAAGGCTGGAAGATGCGCCGGGCCGCTATATCGAGGCGGCGAAGGCGACGTTTCCGCGCGGGCGCCGGCTCGATGGGCTGAAGATCGTGCTCGATTGCGCCCATGGTGCGGCCTATCGCGTCGCGCCCACCATTCTCTGGGAACTCGGCGCCCAGGTGGTGCCGCTGGGCGTGGCGCCCGATGGGTTCAACATCAATCAGGGCTGCGGCTCGACCGATCCGGCGCTGCTCTGCGCGCATGTCCTGGCCGAGGGCGCCGATCTCGGCATCGCTCTCGATGGCGACGCCGACCGGCTGGTTCTCGTCGATGAGCGCGGCCAGGTGATCGATGGCGACCAGATCCTGGCCCTCATCGCCCGGCGCTGGCAGGAGGCTGGGCAATTGGCCGGCGGCGGCGTGGTCGCCACCGTGATGTCCAATCTCGGGCTGGAGCGCTTCCTCGCCGGCCAGGGTCTCGCTCTTTATCGCACGCAGGTCGGCGATCGCTATGTTGCCGAGCGGATGCGCGCCAACGGATTGAATATCGGGGGTGAGCAGTCGGGCCACATCATTCTCTCCGATTTCGCCACCACCGGCGATGGACTGGTCGCGGCGCTACAGGTGCTGGCGGTGCTGGTCGCCGCCGGGCGCCCGGCGAGCGAGGTCTGCGGCGTTTTCACGCCGCTGCCGCAGAAACTCGAAAGCATCCGCTTCCATGGCTCTTCGCCGCTCAATCGCCCGCGTGTCGCCGCGGCGATCGTGGCGGCGGAGGCGCGGCTTGCCGGCACCGGCCGCCTGCTGATCCGCCCGAGCGGCACCGAGCCGGTGATCCGTGTCATGGCCGAGGCCGAGGATGCGGCGCTGGTCGCCGAGATCGTCGGCGAACTCCGCGCCGTGATCACCGCCGAGGCCGAGGATGTGCTGGCGGCGCTCTAATCGGTCAAGGTCAGAGGTTTCACCCCTGGACCCCACCAAGGGCCGAGCCCTTGGAACCTTTCCCGAATTGCCGGTCTGGGGCCGCTGGCCCCAGCGGGGTCCAGGGGCAGAGCCCCTGGCCTTTTCTTAATGCGTGGTCGGGTTCTGGTGATTGCCGGCTCGGATTCGGGCGGTGGCGCCGGGGTGCAGGCCGACCTCAAGACACTCACCGCGCTCGGCGCGTTCGGGGCGACCGCCATCACCGCACTCACCGTGCAGGATAGCATGGCCGTGCATGAGGTCTGGCCGGTGCCACCCGCGCTGCTGCGCCGCCAGATCGTGGTGGCGCTCGCCGATCCGGGAGCGGATGTGGTGAAGATCGGCATGCTCGGCGACGCGGCGGCGGTCGCGGTGGTGATCGAGTCGCTGACCGGATGCGGGCTGCCCATCGTGCTCGATCCGGTGATGGTGGCGAGCAGCGGGCGGCGCCTGATCGAAGGTGCGGCGCTGGCGCTGCTCCGCGAGCGGCTGCTGCCCATGGCCACGCTGCTCACCCCCAACCTGCCGGAGGCCGAGGCGCTGCTCGGGGTGCGCATTGCCGATCTCGCCGGGATGCGCGGGGCGGCGGTGGCGCTCCGCGCGCTCGGCGTGCCGGCGGTGCTGCTCAAGGGGGGGCATTTGCCCGGCGAGAGGGTGGTCGATCTGCTCGCGACCGCGGCGGGGATGGAGGCGTTCGCGGCGCCGCGCATCGCCACGCGCCATACACACGGCACTGGCTGCACGCTGGCGAGCGCGGTTGCGGCTGGGCTCGCCCAGGGGATGGCGCTTGCCGCGTCGGTGGCGCGCGCGCATGCTTATGTGCAACAGGCGATCGCCGCCGCGCCCGGCTTTGGCCGCGGCCACGGCCCGCTCAATCATTCGGTGACGGTGGCGCGGCGATGGCTCGCGGCGCCGGATCGAGGTTCCGAGGAGACCGACCCGCCATGACCGAGCAACCCGATGCCGCTCTGACGCCGCGACGCGATCTGCTGCTCGCGCCGCTGCTCGCCCCTTTGGTCGCGGCCTTGCCCCTGGCCTTTGCTGGGCGGGCCGAGGCGAGCCCGCTCGATCCCAGCGAGACCATCGTCCGCCTGCCCCAGGAAATCGCCTGGCAGCCGCAGCCTGGCGATTTTCCGCCGAAATCGGTTGAAACCGCGGCGCTCTGGGGCGGCACGATGGAGGCGGGGCTCTATCTCATTCTGATCAAATGGTATCCCGGCTACATGAGCGCGCCGCACACCTATCTGACC
>JAKCCP010000409.1 GCA_021841985.1 Pseudomonadota bacterium
CCCGGGTTCGCGCCGGCCCGACCGCTGTCCGCCAGCTCGCCGATTGGGGGGCGGAGGTGATCAAGGTCGAGGCGCCTTCCGCCGAGGAGGGTCTCGGCGGCGGCCGCGAGGGGGCGGATTTCCAGAATCTGCACCGCAACAAACGGGCGATCACCCTCGATCTCAAGCAGCCGGAGGGGGTCGCGCTGCTCAAGCGCCTGGTCGCCGGCGCCGATGTCCTGGTCGAGAATTACCGCCCCGACGTGAAACGCCGCCTCGGCATCGATTATCCGGCGCTCCGCGAGGTCAATCCGCGCCTGGTCTATGCCAGCATCTCCGGCTTCGGCCAGGATGGCCCCTACGCCGCCCGCCCCGGTTTCGACCAGATCGCGCAGGGGATGGGCGGGCTGATGTCGATCACCGGCCGCCCCGGCGAGGGGCCGATGCGGGTCGGCATCCCGGTCGCCGATCTCACCGCCGGCATTTTCTGCGCCATGGGCATCCTGATCGCGCTGCTCGAGCGCGAGGACTCCGGGCTCGGCCAATATGTCGAATCCTCGCTGCTCGCGGCAGAGATCGCCATGCTCGATTTCCAGGCGGCGCGCTGGCTGATCGAGCACGACGTGCCCGGCCAGGCCGGCAACAACCACCCGACCACGGTGCCGACCGGGGTGTTCAAAACCGCCGACGGGCACATCAACATCGCGGTTGCCGGCAATGCCATCTATCGCCGCTTCTGTGCCGCGCTCGGCGCCGAGCATCTGGCGACCGACGCCAAATTCGCGACCGGTGCGGCGCGCCTCGCCCATCGCGACGAGATGAACGCGGCGATCGAGGCGATCACCGTAACCCGCCCCTCGGCGGCCTGGATCGCGGCGCTGAACGACGCCGGCGTGCCGGCCGGGCCGATCTATCGGATCGACGAGGTCTTCGCCGACCCGCAGGTCCGCCATCTCGGCATCGCCGCGCCGATCACACATCCCAAGCGCGGGCGGATGGAGCTGGTCGGCCAGGCGGTGTCGCTTTCCCGCACCAACTGGGCATTGCGGCGTGCGACCCCGGAGATGGGCGAGCATACCGAAATGGTGCTCGGCGAACTCGGCCTCGATGCCGGCGAGATCGCCGCCTTGCGGGCGAAAAAAGTGATCTGACGCGGCCTCACGCCTCGGGCATCTCGGCGCCCGCCGGCGGGATGCCCCATTCCGCCTCATGGCGCGCGCGCGCGGCGCGCAATTCGCCGTCGCGCCGCTTGGCCGTCGCCTCAAGGGCGAGATAGACGCAGATCGGCGCCACCTCGGCGATCAGCCATCCCGCCGCCGTCGCCGCCCAGGCGAGGCCGACGGTCAAGACATCGGAGAGCAAATCGAGACTGTTCTCCATCGTCAGACCGTGGTCCCAGAGATGCCAGGCCGGCGAGACGCTGGCCGCGGCGCCGCACAGCAGCATGGTGCGCGCCACCGGCTTGCCCGGCATGCGGTCGATCAGCAAGACGCATAGCCCGGGCAAAAGCAAGGCGCCGAGCAGCACCGCGAGCGGCGTCGCCAGCGTCGCCAGCGCGCCGCAGGCGAGCCCTTGCAGCCAGACCAGCGAGCGCCCCGGCTTCGCGGCCCGTCGCGCGGCCGATCGCGCGGCCGATCGCGCGACCGCTGGGCCAGCACCTGAAGCGGCTTTCATCCGAACACCAGCCAGCCGACGCTCGCCGCCAGCGCCAGCATGCCGCTGCCGAGGGCGATCTCATGGCCGATATGGGTCGCGCGGCGGCGGCGCTCGGCGGAAGCGGTGCGCAAGGCCGCGCGCTCGGCATCGATCTTGGCGACGGCGGCGAGGGCCTGCTTCAGCCCCTGGGCATCGGCGGCCAGCGCATGACGATCGTCGAACAAAGCGAGCATCGGCAGCAATTGCCCGGCCTGGGCCAGGCGGCGGAGCTGCGTCAGGGTTTCGGCGCGGCGGGCGCGGTTGTGCCAGCGCTCGATCAGCGGCTCGGCGCGCTCGACGAGCCAGGCGGCGAGGCCCGGAAGGGGCGTGGGAAACGCCGCCTGCAACCGCGAGAGCGCGCGGAGACTCGCGAGCTGCGGCTCCCCGCCCGCCGAATCTCCGGCAAAAGCGCCGAGATCGCCGCCGAGCCGGCCATCCTGATGGGCGGCGATGAAGGCGGCGATATGGCCGTCCACCGGCTCGCCGCGCCGCCGCTCGGCCTGCTGCGAGACCGCTTCCAGCGCCGGCAGGAGATCGGCGAGCCGCGCGACCCAGCTTCCGGCGAGCAGCGGGCTGGCACAGGGTTGCAACGGGTTGAGGGCGTAGCAGATCCGCGCGAGGCCGCCGCCGAGGCCGCGGATGCGCTGCCACATGCGGTGATGCTGCGCGGTCTGCCTGAGCGCCGTCACGTCGCAGAGTTCGGGGCGCATCAGCGCCCAGCCGGCGACCGCCTCGGCGGCGACGAGATCGTCGATCTTGGCGGCCAGCTCGCTGTTTTCCTGCAAGCCCTCGGCGAGCGCGCCGCCGAGCCCGTCCGGCCAGAGGGCGACGCCGCGCCAGCAGAGCGGCGCCAGCGGATCGAGGATCGCGATCAGGCGCATCGCCATCGTCGCGTCGGCCCGGGAATCCTCGGGCGGAAATTCGCTCCGCTGGCGCACGACGTCATCCGCCCGCCCCGCCAGCACGGCATCGCCGAGGCTCCGGCGCAGCCAATGGTCGAGATAATGGCTGCGCACCAGATGCACCGCCTCCTCCGGCCGGCGGGCGAGGGCATAGGCGAGGGAGCGCGCGTCCCAGATCGGCTGGTCGGCGATCTTCAAGGCGCGCTGCGCCCGCCGCCCGGGCCGCGCCGCCAGCCTGCGCGCTCGCGCCGCCGAGGGATCGAGATAGAGCTGCGGCGGCGGGCGATGCACCGGATCCTCGGCCAGCATGCCGCGCAGAAGATCGGCGATCATCGCCGGCAACCGGGCCTCGCCGACCAGGGCGGCATAGCTCCCGAGATCGAGCTTGCGCCGGATGATGGCGGTGTCATCCAGCCCGGCGAGCGGAGGCCGCCCGAGGGCGAGGGTCAGCAAGGTGACGCCGAGGGCGTAGACATCGTCGGCGCCGCTGCCTTCGCCGCGGCCGGCGTGATGGCACATCGCGGCATAAGGCGGCTCGAACAGCGCCGGTTGCAGGCGCGCCGGCGGGCTGGCCCAGGCGGCGCCGAGGGTCACCGGCTCGCCGGCGCTGCCCTGGAAAATATTATCCGGCCGAATGCCACGATGGGTGACGCCGCGCGTCGCCAGCGCATCGAGCACCATCGCCGCCGGGCGCAGCACGCAGTCGAGCAGCTCGCGCTCCCCCCAGACGCGGGGGGCCGCGGCGAGAGAGGGGCCGGGAGGCGCCCCGCAGATGACGAACCCGGCCTCGCTGCCCTCCGAGGTGAAGGCGATGCCGTGCGCGAGCGGCAGCAAGAGGCCGGGAATGGCGCTTTTGCTGAGGAGTTCGATGGCATGGACGCGGGCCGGGGCGCCCGGGCGGATCTGGAGCGCCATCAGCCCCGCCGCCGCGTTTTGTTGATCCCGCGCGACGAAGGCCATCACCCCGCCGCCGGCGCCGGCGAGGGGGGCCGCGAAATCCACCTGGTAGCGCCCGCCGATCAGCGCCGGCGTACCCCTTCCGCCCTCACGCATCGCCGGTTTTTCAGCAGATTTTTCCGCCATCACGCCCGTTCCCATGGAAGCGGGCGATCATGCCGCGGGTAAGCTTACCAGACGGTAAAAACGCCGCGCTATTCCGCCGCCGCGGGGCGCGGACGCGACGCGGGACGTGTCCCTGGACGTGTCCCTGGGCGTGTCCTGGGGCGCACCGCCCGCGCGAGGCCCCAGATGGTCGCCAGGGTCACGGCATAGACGAGGAGCTGCAACCCGTCGGGCTCGGCGGTATAGCCGACCAGGCTATGCGCGAGCCGGCCGGCGATCGACTCGTCGCTGAGCACTGCCGCGGAGTTCCACACCGGCGCGGACAGCGCATCCGCGAACCCCGCCTGCTGCAGGAACGCGACCGCCTGCGCCGCCATGCCGGCCGCCATCAGCGTGATCAGCCCGCCGGTGAGCGAAAGCATGCGCCCGACCGGAATGACGATGAGGCCGCCATAGAGCAGCGCCGCGACGAGGCCGCCGGCGACGATGCCGAGCGCCCCGCCCGCCACCATCCCCCACCCCGAGGCGCCGCCCGAGAGCGCGATGCCGTAAAGGAACAGCACCACCTCCGAGCCTTCGCGCAGCACCGCGATGGCGACGACTATCCCAAGCGCGGCGAGCGGCCGGCGCCCGTCGCTCACCGCGCCGCCGAGGGCACGCATCTCCTGCGCGATGGCGCGGCCGTGGCTCGCCATCCAGATCGTGTGCCAGGCGAGCATCAGGGTCGCGATGGCGAGCACCGCGGCCTGGAAAACCTCCTGGCCATTGCCCGCGAACGCGGCGCCGAGGCGGCCGGCGCCGGCGGCGAGCAGACAGGCGCCGAACACCCCGGCGGCGATGCCGAGCAAGACCATCCGCCCGCGCCCCGCGACGCCCTTGGTCGCCGCCAGCACGATGCCGATGATCAGCCCGGCCTCGATGACCTCCCGAAACACGATCAGCAATGCGGCGAGCATGGCGGTCTTTCCTAAATTATCGCAATATCTTACAAGGCAATGCTATTGGGCTATGACAACCCCTTGGGCGGTTTTTTCGTGATATTCGCCCTCGAATTTATAGCGCCCGGGGGCGAGCGGGCGGAGATGGACGGTGCCAGAGGCGCCGCCGGCGATCACTTTTTCGACCTTGAGCGCCGAGGAATCGAATTCCTCCGCCGTCGCATCCATGTTCTTGATGTGGATCGCGACCCGATGGCCGGCCGGGACGGTGATTTCGGCCGGAGAAAAGACATGGTCCTTGATCACCAGGTCGCGGCTCTCGGCGTCATCGGCGGCGACGATCGTTTGTCCGGCGCTGGCGGCGAGGAGCAGGGCGGCGAGGGCAAGCGGTAGTAGGATGCGCATCGGTCGGTTCGCCTTGTTCCGAAGTTTTATGAGAGTTAGTCGCATTTGCAGACACACCTATAGCCGCGCCGGCAGGCCGCGTCAACCGCCGCGCCGTCCCTCCCCTCCTCGCCCCTTTCTTGGCCCGATCGCGACCCTCGTTCTCATCGTCTCGCTGCTCGCGCCCCCTCTCGCATTCGCGGCCTGGGCCGATGACCCCGGGATTCGCATCCTCTCGGCGGGCATTTACCGCCCGGCGGCGGTCACCGGCGGCCTGCCGGCGGGGCTCCGCGACCAGACGCTGAGCGGCGTCGACCGCGTCACGCTCCCGACCCTGCTCGCCGCGACCGCGACCGTGCCGGCGGCGCCGTGCCGGAGTTTCGGGCTGATTTTCGCGCGCGCCGGCGCGGCCGCCGCGCCGCTCACCATCCGCGTGCGTCATCCCCCGCTCCACCGCCCGGACGGCGCCGGCGGCAGCGTCGATATCTTCGAGATCCCGGCCGGGACCGGGCTCCGCTTCGTCGGCTTCACCTTCACCGAAGCCTGGGAGATGGTCGCCGGCGAGTGGGAGTTCACCCTCCTCGCCGGCGACCGCGAACTCGCCCGCCAGCGCTTCACCGTGCTGCCCGCGACCACGGCGACCGGCTGCGGCGCCATGGTCTCGGACGCCCCGACGCCCGCGCGTCCGGCCGGCTGAACCGTTTTTTTTACGAAACGGTGTGCGCCGCCTCTTTTGTTTGGCCGCGCGGCTTGGCATCCTCCGGTGATGACCGCTCCCACCGCGCCCGCGCAAACCGCCGCCGTGCCGCCGCCAGCCGCGCCGGCGGTGCCGGCGCCGCCCGGCCTCGCCGCGGCACCACCGCCGCCCGCCTCGACCAGCGAGCGGAGCAAGGCGATTCACGAACAATTGCAGCGCGCCGAACAGGCGATGATCGGCAAGCGCCTCGGCGAGGCCGCCGGCATCTGCCAGGACGTGCTCGAAGCGGTCCCCGACCATCCCCCGGCGCTCGCCTTGCTCGGCGCCATTCTCGGCCATCGTGGCGATCTCGCGCGGGCGACCTCGCTGATCGAGCGGGCGCTCGCCAAGCAGCCGAGCGTCGCCGCCTGGCACAGCAATCTCTCCGGCCTCTATCGCCTGCTCTATCGTTTCGACGACGCCGTCACCGCCGCCCGCGAAGCGGTGCGCCTGCAACCCGCCATCCCGCGCTTTCAGGTCAATCTCGGCAAGGCGCTGATGGATCGCGGCGAGCGCGAAGCCGCGGTCGATGCCTTTCTCGCCGCGCTCGCCAAGGAGCCGACCCATCCCGAGGCGCATCTCGCCATCGGCCAGATCCTGCTCGCGCGCGGCGAGATGAAGCCGGGCTGGCTGGAATATGAATGGCGCAACCAGCTCGACCAGGCCCGCGGCATGCTGCCGAAAATGGCGGCGCCGGCCTGGAACGGCATGCGCCTGCCGCAAGACCGCATCCTCCTGGTCGGCGATCAGGGCTATGGCGATACGCTGCAATTCTGCCGCTATGTCCCCGAGGTCGCGTCCCGCTGCCGGGAGGTGGTGGTCGGGTGCAGCCCCGATATCGCGCCGCTGCTGCGTTCGGTGCGGGGCGTCGCCGCCTGCCATACGCGCTGGGACCAGATCCCGCCGCACAAGGTTTTTTGCCTGATGTCGAGCCTGCCCGGGCTGTTCGCAACCGACCTTCCGACGATCCCGGCGCCGATCCCCTATTTCAGCGTCGATCCCGCCCTCATCCGCGCCTGGCAGACACGCTTCGAGCGCGATCTGCCGCGCGGGGTCTTGCGCGTCGGCGTCGCCTGGGCCGGGCGCGCGACGCACCCCAATGACCGCCGCCGCTCGATGCGGCTCGCCGATCTCGCCCCGCTGGGCAAGACGGCCGGCGTCGCCTTCGTCTCGTTGCAGCAGAAATTCCCGCCGCGCGACCGCGCCACCCCGAACGTCCTGCCGGGCCTGCTCGATGTCTCCGAGGCGCTGACCGATTTTGCCGAAACCGCCGCCGCCATCGTCAATCTCGATCTGGTGGTGTGCGTCGATACCTCGGTCGGCCATCTCGCCGGCGCGCTCGGCAAGCCGGCCTGGCTGATGCTGGCGACCCCGTCCGACTGGCGCTGGCTGCTCGATCGCGGCGACACCCCGTGGTATCCCTCGCTCCGGCTCTTTCGCCAAAGCCGGGCCGGGGATTGGAGCGAGGTGACGGCGGCGATCGCGGCCGCGCTCGAGGCTCTGCCGCGGCGCGCGAAATAGGGCGAACCCGCCCCCCGCGCCGGCTTGATCTGCCTCAAGGCACGCCGGCCGAAAGACCCTAGGTTTCGCGGCATGGACATCGACGCCCTGATCGCCCGCCATGACCGGCGCGTGCCGCGCTATACCAGCTATCCCACCGCACCGCATTTTTCCGCGGCACTCGGCGCCGGAACCGCGGCGGCCTGGCTCGCGGCCCTTCCCGGGACGGCGTCGCTCTCGCTTTATCTCCACGTCCCGTTCTGCCGCACACTCTGCCGCTTTTGCGGCTGCCATACCAGCGCGGTGAACAGCGACGCGCCGCTGGTCACCTACGCGGCGGCGCTCCGGGCCGAGATCGCCCTGGTCGCGCAAGCGATCGGCAAGCGGCTCACGGTGCGCCAGATCCATTGGGGCGGCGGCACGCCGAGCATCCTGCCGGCGGCGGAATTGCGCGCGATCACCGAGACCATCCAGCGCTGGTTCCATCTCGCCGCCGACGCCGAAATCGCGATCGAGATCGACCCCCGCCGCCTGCCGCCGGACCGCCTCGCCGCCCTCCGCGAAATCGGGGTGACGCGGGCCAGCCTCGGGGTGCAGGATTTCGCGCCCGCGGTGCAGGAGACCATCGGGCGGCAGCAATCCTTCGCCGAAACCGCCGCCTGCGCCGACGCCTTGCGCGGCATCGGGGTCGGCTCGATCAATCTCGATCTGGTCTATGGCCTGCCCCATCAGACCGCCGACGGGCTCCAGGCGACGCTGCGCCAGGCGCTGACGATCGCGCCCGAGCGCATCGCGGTGTTCGGCTACGCCCATGTGCCGTGGATGCAGCGGCATCAGGCGCTGATCCCGGAGGCGTCGCTGCCGGATGCGCGGGCGCGGTTTCGGCTCCGCGAAATCGCCGAGACCGAGATCGCCGCGGCCGGCTATCTCGCGATCGGCCTCGATCATTTCGCCAAACCCGGGGACGGGCTCGCCCGCGCCGCCGCCGATGGCCGGTTGCGCCGCAATTTCCAGGGCTATACCGATGATGACGCCGACGCCCTGATCGGCCTCGGCGCCTCGGCGATCAGCAGCCTGCCGCAGGGTTATGTGCAAAACGCGCCGCGTGTGCCGGCCTATCGCGAAGCGGTGGCGGCGGGGCGATTGGCGATCGCGCGCGGGGTGGCGCTCGACGCCGATGACCGCCTGCGCCGCGCCGCGATCGAGCAGGTGATGTGCGCGCTGCGGCTCGATCTCGGCGCCTTGCTCGCGGCGCATGGCGCGGCGGCGGATGCGCTCGACGACGCCCATCCGGCGCTCGCCGAACTCGCCGCGATCGGCCTGATCGCCTGGGATGGCCGCACCCTCGCCGTGCCGGCGGCGGCGCGGCCGTTTCTCCGCGTCGTCGCCGCCGCGTTCGACCGCTATCTGGACCCCGCGCCCGCCCGCCACGCGCCGACGATCTGAAGCGCCCTCCGGCGCTCGCCGCAGCGGCGCTAAACGGCGTTCACCGTATGCCCGCCATCGACGACGATCGTCGCCCCGGTCATGTGCGCGCCGGCCTCGGAGGCGAGGAGAAGCAACGGCCCGGCGAGGTCGCGCGGCGTCCCGAGCCGGCGCTGCGGGATGCGGCGGATCATCGCCTGGCCCGCTTCGGTCGCGAAAAATCCGGCATTCATCTCGGTCTCGATATAGCCCGGCGCGAGCGCGTTGACGCGGATGCGGTGGCGCGCGAGTTCGACCGCGAGGCTCTGGGTCAGATGCAGCAGCCCGGCCTTGGTCGCGGTATAGGAGGTGAGATGGGAGCCGACGCGGATCCCGAGGATCGAGGAAATATTGATGATGCTCCCCGGCCGCCCGGCCGCGATCAGGTGCCGCGCCGCCTCACGCGCGACGAGAAACGCGCCGCGGAGATTGACCGCGACCACCGCGTCCCAGTCCTCGGCGCTTTGCTCGACGGCGAGCTTGGTGGTCGCGATGCCGGCGTTGTTGACGATGATATCGGCGACCACCCCGCGCGAAGCGAGCCCGGCGAGGCAGGCGCCGATCGAGGCATCATCGGTGACGTCGAGCCGCGCCGCCTCGGCCCGTTCACCGAACGCGGCGGCGGCGGCGGCAAGGCGCCGCTCGCTGCGGGCGGCGAGAACGACATGGGCGCCGGCGCCGTGGAGCATGCGCGCGAAGGCGAGCCCGAGGCCGCCGGACGCGCCGGTGATCAGCGCCGTGCGCCCGGCGAGCGAGAACAGGTCGGCCGCACTCGGGAAGGCCGTTTCCGGCGTTTTATCAGGCATGACGTGCTTTTCCTCGGCTTGAAAACGGCGCCGCGGCGAGGGTTTCGGCGCGAATCCCGAGCGGCGGCGCGGGAAAGGCGGCGAGCAGCCGCCAGCGGCGCAGCGTCGCCCCCCGGTTGAACCCGAGCACGAGGCTTGCCGCGCGGCCGAGGCCGCGAATCCGCCCCCTCGCCCCGGTTTCGATGTCATAGGGGTGGCAATAGGTCCACAGCGTCTGTCCGGCGAGGCGCCGCCAGAGGCGGCGGAGATCGCGGAGCGGCAAGGCGCGGAGATACATCCCCCCGAGCACCGGCAGCATCCGCCCGGCCAGCGGCGCGACCGGCACCGGCAATTCGAGCAGGCCGCCCGGCCAGCGAAACGCCTCGCGCGGCGCCCCCGGCCAGCCGCCGACCCAGGCCGGGCCGGGGATGACGCTGGAGGAATAGACGAAACCGGCCGCGAGCAACCCCTCCACCGCCCACGCCGTCTCCGGCACGAGGGAAAAAAACGGCGCCCGGAACCCGGATACCGCAACCCCGCAGATATCCTCGAGCCGCGCCTTCGCCATCGTCATGCCGGCCGTGAAACCGGCCGGATCGAGGCCCTGGAGGCGGACATGGCAATAGCCGTGCGAGGCGATCTCATGCCCGCGCGCGGCGATATCGCGCAAAAGCCGCGGCGCGTGCCGGGCGATCTCGTCGGTCACGAAAAAACTGGCGGTGATCCCGGCGGCGGCGAGAAAATCGAGCAGGGTCAGGGTCAGCGCCTCGACCCGCGCCGGGCCCGCGGCCAAGGGCGCATGATCCTCGAGATCGACGGTGAAGCTGACCGGGCCGAAAATGGGCGCGTTCCCCCGGCCAGCATCGGCATGGCTGGACAATCGGGCGGCGAGCTTCACATAAGAGGACGAGATCATGCCGAAACGCTATGAACCTTATCGCTCCAGACCGTGGGAACCCATGAGCCAGCCTGACACCATCCCGTTCGCTGCCCCGCCGCTCGCCCTCGAGGCGGAGATCGCGCAGCTCATCGTGACGGTTCTCCACCTCGAGAACAAGCCCGAAGAGATCGATCCCGCAGCGCCCCTGTTCGGCGAGGGCCTCGGCCTCGATTCGATCGACGCCCTCGAACTCGCGCTGGCGATCTCGCGCGAATACGGCGTCGAGCTGAAATCCGACGACGAGCGCAACCGCCGGATCTTCGCCAGCTTGCGTGCCCTCGCCGCCCATATCGGCGCCGCCCGCGTCAGGTAAAGGGCGGAACGCGCCGCGATGCCGCCCCCCCCTGAGCGCTTCCCGCTCTTGCAACGTGCAGAGACCGCGGCACTGTTTCAAACCGCGCGCGGCGTGATCCGGAGGGGGGAGTTCCTGGCCGCTTCATGGCGGCTCGCGGCGGCGCTAACGGCGGAAGCGCCAGCGGGATCACCAGCGGGATCAGTGGTGCTCAATCTCTGCGAGGATCGGCTTTCCTTCGCGCTCGGCTTCGCCGCCGCGATGATCGCCGGCTGCCGGAGCGCCTTGTCGAGCGACCGTTCGCCG
>JAKCCP010000045.1 GCA_021841985.1 Pseudomonadota bacterium
TCGCCGGCCTCGACCGTGGTGTCGATCGGCGCCAGCACCCCGGGCAAAGCGAGGCCGCGGAGTTCGAGCCGCGCCGCGCGGCCAGCGTGCGGCATCCAGCGATAGGATTGGGCCGCGAAATCCTGGCCGGTCATGGCGCGGGTCAGCGCCACCTCGTCGAACCCGTCGGCCGCGCCCGCGGCGGCGACGGCGCCGTTGCGCAGCACCGTGATGCGCTCGCTGATCTCCAGCATCTCGCGCAGTTTGTGACTGACGAAGAGCACGGCGATGCCCTGGGCCTGGATATCGCGCACGATCGCGAACAGCCGCGCGACCTCGCGACCGGTGAGCGCCGTGGTCGGCTCGTCCATGATCAGGAGACGCGGCGCCGACATCAGGGCGCGGGCGATGGCGACGAGCTGGCGCTCGGCGGTGGTGAGCGTCTCCACCGTCGCCGCGAGATCGATCGCGACGCCGAGCCGCGCGAGGGCCGCCCGCGCGAGCTTCCGCACGCCGGACCACGAGACGAGGCGGCGGCGGGCCCGCACTTCGCTCGGCAACGCCAGGTTTTCGGCCACCGTCAGCGCCGGAAACAGCGAAAAATCCTGATAGATGACCTGCACGCCATGGCCGATCGCGGTGATCGGATCGAGGGTCGCGACGGCGCGCCCGTCGATGCGGAGCGTGCCCGCGTCAGGGCGATGGACGCCGGCGATGATCTTGATCAGCGTCGATTTGCCCGAGCCGTTCTCGCCGGCGAGGCAATGGATTTCGCCCCGCCCGATCGCGAACGAAACCCCGGCGAGCGCGCGCACGCCGCCGAAACTCTTGCTCACGTCGCGAAGCTCGATGAGAGGCGCGGTCATGGCCGGAACCGCGCGGAGGGGGTGCCCCCGCGCGGCGCGAGATCAGAAATTATACTGGTTCATATTCTCTTTGGTCACGCCGACCCAGCCGGCGCCGTAGAGCAGATTGGGCCGCGCCGCATTCGGCGTGGTGAGGTTGGTATAGCCGCTCAGGCCGAGATCGAGGCCGGCCTTGATCGCGGCGCGCTGCTTGGCGAGCGTCATCACCGCGAGGATGTTCATGGCGTAGCCGGCGACCGCCGGATCCCAGAACTGGATATAGTCGATATCGCCGTTCTTGAGGTACTGGCCGGCGACGGAGACGAGGCCGGTGCCGGAGAAGAACAGTTTGCCGGCGAGGCCGCGCTCGGCGATCAGCCGGCCGGCGCCAGCGGAGGTCGGCATCGGGCCGCCGAGAATGCCCTTGAGGTTGGGATAGGCGGTCAGCACCTCCTTGAGCTTGTTGTAGTCGGTATTGGCGTCGTCATAGGTCTCGATGCGCTTCGTCACCTCGAACATTTTCGGGAAATGCTGCTTCTGATAGGCGATGCCGCCGTCGATCCATTCGTTCTGCGATTGCGAGGTGAGGCTGCCGACGGTGCAGACATAACCGCCCTCGCCGCCCATCTGGCCGCCGAGGACTTCCATCAGCTTGGCGCCATAGGCACGGTTGTCGAAGGCCTCGATGTCGTAATCGGTGTTCATGAGGTTGGAGGCCTCGTGCGAGATCACCACGATGCCCTGGGCACGGGCCTTCTTCAGCACCGGCTCGACCGCCTCCACCGAGAAGGGAACGATGCAGATGGCATCGACGCCCTGGGCGATCAGGCTCTCGACGATCTGGACCTGCGCCGCGGCGTCGGCCTGGCTCGGCCCGACCATCCAGGTGTCGTGGCCGGTATCGGCCTTGAACTGCTTGACGCCTTCGCGCATCCGGTCGAACCAGGCGATGCCATCGACCTTGACGACGGTCGCCATCGAGAATTTCTTGCCGACCGCCTTGGCGGTGATCGCCGGCGATACCTTCGCGGTATCGACCGGGCCGGAGGCGGCGAAGGCGCGCGGCATCCCGAGGCCCGCTCCGAGACCGGCGCCGGCCAGGGCGGCGAGCGAGAGCGTGTTGAAATCGCGGCGTGTGACCATGGTTTTTTCCTCCCGTTGATTTTTAATGGATGCCGGCCGCCACCGAGGCGACGCCGATGAGGGTGAGGCTGGCGCTGACGCCGAGGCGGTTCGCGCCGGCGGCGATCATGGCGTTCGCGGCGGCGGCGGTGCGGATGCCGCCCGACGCCTTGACCCCGATCCTCGGCCCGACGATGCCGCGCATCAGCGCGACATCGGCGATGGTCGCGCCGCCGCCGCCATAGCCGGTCGAGGTTTTGACGAAATCCGCGCCGGCGGCGACGGCCAGCGTGCAGGCGGCGATCTTCTCCGCTTCCGTCAGCAGCGCCGCCTCGATGATGACCTTGAGCAGCGCCGCCGGCACCGCCCGCCGCACCGCCGCGATGTCGGCGCGGACGGCATCGTGATCGCCCGCTTTCAACGCGCCGATCGCGATCACCATGTCGATCTCGGCGGCGCCGTCGGCCACCGCCCGCGCCGCCTCGGCCGCCTTGTTGGCCGCCGGTGTCGCGCCGAAGGGGAAGGCGACCACCGAACACACCGCAACCGGCGCCGCCGCCAGCGCCCGGCGCGCCTCGGCGACCCAGAGCGGGTTGACGCAGACCGCATGGAACCCGAAAGCGGCCGCTTCCTCACAGAGTTGGCGCACCTCCACCGCGGTCGCGTCGGGGCGGAGGAGGGTGTGGTCGATCAGCGCGGCGAGCGCGGCCGGGGCAAGCGCAACGGGGGCAAGCGCAGCGGGGGCAAGCGCGTCGTTCATGCGGGCCTGAAACCCCTCCCTGGATTGCCGGCGGGGCCGGCGTGTTTGCGTGACAGGTGTCACATTTGTGATAAGCTTCACATCAGGCGGCGGGCGAGTCAAGCGAGGCCGATGGTCGGGACAACGGAGCGGCGTTCGATGGACGGGGGGAGCGCCACGCGGCGCGATCGGCGCCTGCAGGCGCTTGGCCGGCTGGTGCAGGCCCAGGGTGCGCTGCGGCTGACCGATGCGGCGCGGGCGCTCGACGTCTCGCCGATGACGTTGCGGCGCGACCTCGCTGGCGACGCTTCGGCGGCGCGGGATCTCGCGCTGCTCGGCGGCCATGTGACGCTGGCGTCTTCCGCCGGACCGCTCGCGCCGCGCGCCGGCCGCTATGTGCTGGATCGCGAGCAGGAAAGCCAGGCGGCGGCGAAGCGGGCGGCGGCGCACCACGCGGCGCGGCTGGTGCGCGAAGGCGACACGCTGTTCATCGATTGCGGCACCACCCTCCCCTATCTGGTCGCGGCGCTGCCGGAGGGCATCGCGCTCACCGTGGTGTGCTACGCCCTCAACATCGCCAATCTCGCCTGCCGGCGGCCGCACACCCAGGTCGTGCTGCTGGGCGGCGTGTTTCACCCCTCCTCGGCCACGTTCTCGGCCGAGGAGGGGCCGGATCATCTCCGCCGGCTCGGCATCACGCGCGGCTTCTTCTCAGCCGGCGGGGTCGATCCGGGGCGCGGCGCGAGCTGCTGGAACTTCCACGAGGTGCCGATCAAGCAGGCCGCCCTGGCGGCGGCGCAGCGCCGCCATCTGGTCATCGATCACACCAAGTTCGGACGCGCCAAGCCCGCCTTCTTCGCCCCCTTGTCGGCGTTCGACAGCATCATCTGCGATGCCGCCGTGGACGCGGCGACCCGCGCCGTGTTCGCTGATCCGCGGCTGGATTTAGCGCCACGGCAAGCCAATGGCGGGGCCGGTCGATAACTGAAATGGACCCCATGATGAAGACCAGGCGCCGGGGAAATTAAGTTGGCAGTGGCGCCGTTGCGACTGACTTGAAGGGGCAGCGGACGGTTGACCCGCCGAGCGCGCGGCCGGAGCGGGGACGCGGCGGGATGCAGGCTCGCGCGCGGGCGGATTGCCGTCCTGTTCCGCGGCCTCAGTTCAGGTCGTCGTTGAGGACGGAGCGGTAGATGACCGCACCGAGCAGCCCACCGATGATCGGCGCAACCCAGAACAGCCAGAGTTGCTCGATCGCCCCGCCGCCGACGTACACCGCGACGCCGGTACTGCGCGCCGGGTTGACCGAAGTGTTGTCCACCGGAATGCTGATGAGATGGATGAGGGTCAGACACAAACCGATGGCGATGCCCGCGAAGCCTTGCGGCGCCCGCTTGGCGGTAGAGCCGAGAATCACCAACACAAACATCGCGGTGAGCACGATTTCAGTCACCAGTGCTGACAGCATCGAATATCCGCCGGGCGAACGGATGCCGTAGCCGTTGGTGGCAAAGCCATTGGATAGGCTGAATCCGGCCTTGCCGCTGGCAATCACATATAGAACACCTGCAGCGGCGACTGCGCCAAGTACCTGTGAGACCACATACGGCAGTAGCTGGGCGCCAGGCAGACGATTGCCCGCCCACAGGCCCACCGACACGGCCGGATTGAAATGTCCGCCGGAAATCGGCCCGACGGCGTAAACCATGGTCAACACCGTGAGGCCGAATGCCAACGCCACCCCGGCGAAGCCGATGCCCAGTTGGGGAAACGCCGCTGACAGAACCGCACTGCCGCAGCCGCCCAGTACCAGCCAGAATGTGCCGAAGAACTCGGCCCCATACTGCCTTGCGCCATATTGTTGTTCCATCGCGGATCCTCATCGAGATGCAAGGTGTGGCGTCAACCCCCACGATACCGCCCTCGGTTAGCGAGACACCGGATGGAACTCTATCCGGCGGGGGAGACCGCGGCAAGAGCAGCAAGATTGGGCAGTGCCGACTGGCAATCGGCCATCGTGACGCGCAGGAACGGCCTGGTGATGATCGCTGGCAAAGCCCGCGCCGTCGAACTCTTCCCGACGCTTCCGACACCGTTCAGGATGACGGCTTGCGGCGTCGGTTCCACGGCGGTCCTCGATCGCGCTTGCCTGATCCTCGTGGTTATGGGTGCGCGCGGTTGGTCCGGCAATGGCCGCGTCAGGCCGGCGGCTCCCGACGCGGCCCGCGCGGGCGGGAAATCTCCCCTGCGGCGGCTGCGCTTGCCGCCGCGCCGCGCCTTGGCTAGGGTCGCGCGGTTTTTTCCGTCCCGAGAGACGATCCCGAGAGACGATCCCTCTTGCACGAATGTAGGGTTCCATGAGTTTCATCGCCGAACGCCTAGGCCGCATCAGCCCGAGCCAGACCATCGCCATCTCCACCAAGGCGCGCGCGCTGAAAGCCGCCGGGCGCGATATCATCAGCCTCTCCGCCGGCGAGCCCGATTTCGACACCCCGCAAAACATCAAGGCCGCCGCCATCCGCGCGATCGAGGCGGGCGAGACGAAATACACCGACGTTGCCGGCACCCCCGCCTTGCGCGCCGCGATCGCCGCCAAGTTCCGCGCCGATTCCGGGCTCGAGTATGCGCCGGAGGAGATCATCGTCGGCACCGGCGGCAAGCAGGTGATCTATAACGCCATGGTCGCGACGCTGAACCCCGGCGACGAGGCGATCATCCCGACCCCGTGCTGGGTGAGCTATCCCGATATCGTCGCCCTCGCCGACGGCACGCCGGTTCCGGTGCCGTGCAGCCAGAACAGCGGCTTCAAGCTCCGCGCCGAGGATCTCGAACAGGCGATCACCAAGCGGACCAAATGGTTCTTTCTCAACAGCCCCTGCAACCCGACCGGCGCCGCCTATTCGGCGGAGGAGTTGCGGCCGATCTGCGAGGTTCTGCTGCGCCACCCGAATGTCTGGGTGTTCACCGACGACATCTACGAAAAACTCGCCTATGACGGGTTCCAACCGGCGACCATCGCCGCCGTCGAGCCGCGCTTGAAAGCGCGCACGGTGACGATGAACGGCTGCTCGAAAGCCTATGCCATGACCGGCTGGCGCATCGGCTATGCCGGGGCGCCGCGCGAACTCATCAAGGCGATGGACACGCTGCAAAGCCAATCCACCTCCAACCCTTCCTCGATCAGCCAGGCGGCGGCGCTGGAGGCGCTTTCCGGGCCGCAGGAGTCGATCGCGGCGATGGTGAAAATCTATCAGGAGCGGCGCGATCTCGTGGTCGCCATGCTCAATGCGGCGCCGGGCATCTCCTGCCACAAGCCGGAGGGCGCGTTCTACGTCTACCCCGCGATCCATGGCTGCCTCGGCAAGACAACCCGGAGCGGGATCGCGATCAACAATGACGAGGATTTCGTCACCGCCCTTCTGGAGGAAGAAGGGGTCGCGGCGGTGCATGGCGCGGCCTTCATGTATCCCGGCTATATCCGCATCAGCTACGCGACCTCGACCACGGCGCTGCGCGAGGCCTGCGCGCGCATCCAGCGCTTCTGCCAGGGCCTGTCCTGACGGCGATGCCGCCGCTCGCCGAGCGCCTGAGACGGATCCCGCCGGCGGCGACGGTCGCGATGACGGCGCGGGCGCGGGCCCTGCGCGAGGGCGGGGCCGATGTCATCGCGCTCTCGATCGGCGAGCCCGATTTCCCGACGCCGCCGCACGCGATCGAGGCGGCGCTGGCGGCGGCGCGGCGCGGCGAGACGAAATATCCGCCGCAGGATGGCACGCGGGCGCTGAAAGAGGCGGTGCAGCGCAAATTCCAGCGCGACCAGGGGCTCGATTACGCCCTCGATGAGATCATGGTCGCCAATGGCGGCAAGCAGGTGATCTTCAACGCCCTGATGGCGGCCGTCGATCCGGGCGCGGAGATCATCATCCCGGCCCCCTACTGGGCTTCCTATTCGCTGCTCGCCGAACTCGCGGGCGGCCGCGTCGTCCCCGTCCCGTGTCCGGAATCGGCCGGGTTCCACCTCCGCGCCGAGGATCTCGCGGGCGCGATCACCGCGCGCACCCGGCTTCTGATCCTGAATTTCCCCAACAACCCGACCGGCGCCGCCTGCGGACCCGAGGAGATGGCGGCGATCGGGCGGGTTTTGCTCGATCATCCCGATATCTGGGTGCTCGCCGACGATATTTACGAGCATCTGCTCTATGACGGGTTCCGCTATGTCACGCTGGCCGCCGCCGAGCCGCGGCTTCGCGAGCGGGTGGTGACGGTCTCCGGCGCCTCAAAAACCTATGCCATGACCGGCTGGCGGATCGGCTTCTGCGCCGGGCCGCGCGATCTGATCCGCGCCATGGTCAATATGCAGGGCCAGGCGACGGCGGGGGTCTCCAGCATCGGCCAGGCCGCCGCCGCCGCCGCCCTCGACGGGCCGCAGGAGTTTCTCGCCGAGCGCCTCGCCGTCTATCGCCGCCGCCGCGATCTGCTCCTCGATCTCCTGGCCGCGGCGCCGGGCGTTTCCTGTCACAGGCCGGAAGGCGCGTTCTACCTCTTTCCCAACATCGCCGGCTGTCTCGGCCGCCAGAGCGCCGGCGGGCGGGAGATCGCGACCGATACCGATTTTGCTGTCGCCCTCCTCGAAGAACAGCATGTCGCGGTGGTGCAGGGGGCGGCGTTCGGCATGAGCCCCTATCTCCGCCTGAGCTATGCCACCTCGGAGGCGGCGCTCGAGGCGGCGGGGCGGCGCATCATCAGCTTTTGTCAGAGCCTGCGCTGACCCGGGCCGAACCCCGTGCCGAATTGCGCATCCGTCCGGCCCATGACGACGATGCCGCCGGGATCGTGGCGCTGCAAGCGGCGGGGGCGGCGGAATTGCCGGGCGCCGCGCCGCCGCCGCGCCCGCTTCCCGCCTTGCGCGAGGGGGGTGTTTTCGTCGCCGTCGAAGGGCGGCGGATGGTCGGGCTCGCCGCCATTGCGCCGCATGACGCCGAGGGCGGGTTCGAGATCAGCCATCTCCTGGTGGCGCGGGAGGCGCGCGGGCGGGGTCTGGCAGGGCGGCTGCTGGCGGCCGCCGAATCTTCGGCGCCGGAGGCGCGGCGCCTCGTCCTCTGGTGCGACACACGGGCCGACGCCGGGCAGCGGTTTTTCGAGAAGCACAGTTTCCTGCGCGATGGCCCGATCCGCGTCGATGCCGCGCAGGGCCTCGCTTTCGGCTATGCCAAGCCGTGCGCCGGCATCGCGGTCGCGGCCCTCGACGCTGCCGCCGCTGCCTCGGCGGATCGCCGGCTCGGTGACATCTTGTCCGCGACGGCGGCCGAGGACGAGGCGGTGCCGCTGGCCTCACCGGCCGAGGCGCGGCGCTATTGGCGCGGCGTTTCGGCCGAGGTCGCCGGCGGCCAGAGGGTGCTGATCGCCGGCTGGGTCGATGGCGTGCTCGCCGGCTCGGTGCAGCTCGACATCAACACCCCGCCCTACCAGGACCACCGCGCCGAGGTGCAGCATCTCCTGATACTGCCCGCCTATCGCGCCGGCGGCCTTGCGGAGGCGCTGATGCGGGCGGTGGAAACCGCCGCGCGCCGGCATGGGCGGCGGCTTTTGACGCTGAACGCCATCGCCGGCGGCCCGGCGGAGGCGCTGGCGCGCGGCCTCGGCTGGCGCGAGGGCGGACGTATCCCGGGCTTCACCGTCACCGCCCGGGGCATGCCATGCGATGCGCTGTTTTTCTGGAAGGAAGCCTGAAGGACTTGTCCCCGGTTTCCCGAAGCGGCAGTGCCGCAGGCACTGCCCAGGGAAAGTTTTTTGGTTCTTTTTTCAAAAAGAACGATTTTTATATCTCCCTCACTCAAAAAACCGCAAAAACGCCTCCCGCACCGCCTCCGGCGCCTCCTCGGCGAGGTAATGGCCGCAATCGATCGGCCCGCCGCTCACCTCGGCGGCGGCAAACTCGCGCCACACCGCGAGCGGATCATAGAGCCGCCCGACGAGATTGCGCGCCCCCCACAGCGCGAGCAGCGGGCAGCGGATTTTCTCCCCGGCGGCGCGGCTTTCGCGATCATGCACGAGATCGATGGTCGCGGCGGCGCGGTAATCCTCGCACATGCCGGTGATCATCGCCGGATCGCGCGCCGCGGCGAGATAATCGGCCGCCGCCTCGGGCAGAAAAAACGCCGGCATCCGGTCGCCGCCGCGCGTCACATGGGCCTTGAACCAGAGTTCGGGCGCGGCGTTGATCAGAGTTTCCGGAAACGGATGCGGCTGCGCGAACCAGAACCAGTGGTAGTAGCCGAGCGCGAAACGCATCTCGGCGCGCTCGAAATGGGCGAGCGTCGGGATGATGTCGAGCACCGCGAGGCGCGCGACGCTTGCGGGAAAATCGAGCGCGAGGCGATGGGCGACGCGGGCGCCGCGGTCGTGGCTTGCGATCTGGAACCGCTCATGCCCGAGCGCGGCCATGAGTTCGACCATGTCGCGCGCCATTTCTCGCTTGGCGTAAGCGGCGTGATCGGCGCTCGCCGGCGGCTTGAAGCTGCCGCCATAGCCGCGGAGATCGGGGCAGATCACCTCGAACCGCGCGGCGAGCGCGGGCGCGATCTTCGCCCACATCATATGGGTTTGCGGGTTGCCGTGAAGCATGAGCAAGGGCGGTCCGCCGCCGCCCCGGCGAAGCCGCAGCCGCCCGCCCGGAACCTCCCGCCATTCGAGATGAAACCCCGCGAAATCCATCCGCCGCCTCCCCGTTGCGGCCCGCTCTTGCGCCTGAGCCGGACTTGGCCTGAATTCGGGCCACAGATCGCGCCAAACCGCAAGAGGAGACGCCATGCGCCCGGCCCTCGCCCTGTTCGCTCTCGCCGCCATCATGATGGGCGGGCCGGCGCGCGCGCAATACACTGTCCCCGATGCGCGGATCAGCGATCCGATGGCGCAATTCGATGCCGGCATCGCCTATGAATATGGCCGGGGGGTGGCGCCGGATGACGCCAAGGCGGCGGAATGGTTCGAGAAATCCGCGGCGCAAGGCTATGCCCCGGCGGAAACCGCGCTCGGCGTCGCCTATGCCAACGGGCGCGGGGTCGCGGAGGACGATGCGGAAGCCGTCAAATGGTTCGAGAAAGCGGCGGCGCGGGACGACGCCAAGGCGGAGTTCAACCTCGGTATCGCCTATGCCCATGGCCGCGGTGTCGACGCCGATGACGCGAAGGCCGCCGCCTGGTTCGCCAAAGCCGCGACGCATGGCGACCCAGAGGCCGAATTCAATCTCGGCCTCGCCTATGCTCGTGGCCGCGGCGAGCCGCAGGATTACGCGGAGGCGCTGGACTGGTTCCGCAAGGCGGCCGATCAAGGCGATCTGGACGCCGCTTCGGCGCTCGGCATCGCCTATGCCCGCGGTCATGGCGTGCCCGAGGACGATGCGGCCGCCTATCAATGGTATGCGATCGCGCAATCCGGCGCGGAGGAGGGGAGCGATACCTATTTTCGCGCGACCCGCGCGCTTCAGATCCTCGCCGAGCGCCTGACCCCGGAGCAGATCAGCGCGGCCGAGGCCAAGGTCGCGGCCTGGCAGAAGGAACACCACCCGGCCACGCCCTGACCCGCCCCGCGCTCAGCCTTCGACGTGAACCTTGAGCAGGAAGGTCAGCGTATTCTTCGGCATCTCCGCGCTGAACGGGGCGAAACCGGTCGCCCGCACGGTCTCCAGGGCGAGTTTGTCGATCAGGCTGATGCCGCTCGCCTTGTTGACCACCACGTTCTCCATGTGCCCGTCCGGGGTAATCGTGATCGCGACCGTGGTGTCGCCGGAGAGGTTGAGCGCGCTGATCGCCGCCGTCACGTGCAGATTATTTTGCACCCGATTGCGAAGATCGGCGGCGTAGTGTTGCAGCGCGGTGAGGTTCTGGCCGGCGGAGGCGGGTGCTGAGGGCGGCGGCGGCGGTTTGCTCGGCTCTTCCGTCTTGGCGGTTTCGGTTTTGGGCGGA
>JAKCCP010000165.1 GCA_021841985.1 Pseudomonadota bacterium
GCTGCCGCGTGAACTGGATCCCAGACCCACACCCCGCCTCCACGAGTGAGAATCTCCATCCGTATACACATGCCCTCAAATCGTACAAGCTTTTTATGACACAGTAAGACTAACAGGCTGCGGAAAAACTGGATCGGTCGGTCCGACGGCACCTTTCCGCGCAGGATTCGTCCAAGGCTTGCAACGATGCAAAAACATCGTTGCCGCACCTTGTCCTTTCCTGCACGAAAATTCGCTCGCCAGACCTCAACGACCAGTTTTTCCGCAGCCTGCTAAAGGATGGCTCTGCCCCGCGTTTTCCGGAGATCGTGAACCGGCCCCAAATTTTGCTTCAGTGGTTGAGCGCCTGGACGATTTCCTCGGTCATCTTCTTCGCATCACCAAACAGCATCATGGTGTTGGGGCGGAAGAACAGCTCGTTCTCGACGCCGGCATAGCCCGAGGCCATCGAGCGCTTGATGAACAGCACGGTTTTCGCCTTGTCCACTTCCAGGATCGGCATGCCGTAGATCGGCGAGGCGGCATCGGTTTTCGCCGCCGGGTTGGTGACGTCGTTGGCGCCGATCACATAGGCGACATCGGCGGTCGAGAATTCGTTGTTGATCTGTTCGAGTTCGAACACTTCGTCATAAGGGACATTGGCTTCGGCCAGCAGCACGTTCATGTGCCCGGGCATGCGCCCGGCGACCGGATGGATCGCGTATTTCACCTCCACCCCCTCGCCCTTCAGCGTGTCGGCCATTTCGCGGAGCGCATGCTGCGCCTGCGCGACCGCCATGCCATAGCCGGGGACGATGATCACCTTGGAGGCGTTTTTGAGGATGAAGGCGGCATCCTCGGCGGCGCCGCTTTTGACGGTGCGATCGCCAACCCCGGGCCCGGCGGCGCCGGCGGCGCCGGAATCGGTGCCGAAGCCGCCCAGCAGCACGTTGATGATGCTGCGGTTCATGCCCTTGCACATGATGTAGGAAAGAATGGCGCCGGACGAGCCGACGAGGGCGCCGGTGATGATCAAAGCGAGGTTCTGGATGGTGAAGCCGATGCCCGACGCCGCCCAGCCGGAATAGGAGTTCAGCATCGAGACGATCACCGGCATGTCGGCGCCGCCGATCGGGATGATGAGCAGAAACCCGAGCGCAAAGGCCAACAGCGCGATCAGCCAGAACAGCGTGGCCACGCCGCCGGTCGCGACGAAGGCGATGACGAGAACCAGGATGGCGATCCCGATCACGAGATTGAGCTGGTGCTGATAGGGGAAGGTGATCGGCGCGCCGCGCATCAGGGCCTGCAATTTCGCGAACGCGATCACCGAGCCCGAGAAGGTGATGGCGCCGATCGCAAGCCCGATCGACATCTCGATCAGGCTTTCGAGATGAATGGCGCCGGGTTCGCCGATCCCGAACGCCTGAGGTGCCGCCAGCGCCGAGGCGGCGACGAACACGGCGGCGAGACCGACCAGGGAGTGAAACGCCGCCACCAGTTGCGGCAGCGCCGTCATCTTGATGCGCAACGCGACGAACACCCCGATCCCGCCGCCGATCGCAAGCCCGAGCACGATCAGCCCGTAGCCGACGAGTGACATCGAACCATGGGCGAGGGTCGCGAGGATGGCGATGACCATCCCCACCATGCCGAACAGATTGCCGCGCCGGGAGCTATCGGGATGCGAGAGACCGCGCAGCGCGAGGATGAACAGAACGGCGGCGAGCAGATAGGCCGCCGAGGTCAGGCTCTCGGGCATCGCGTCCTCACTTCGTCTTCTTGCGGAACATCTGCAGCATGCGTTGGGTGACGACGAAGCCGCCGAAGATGTTCACCGAGGCGAGCAGCACGGCGGCGAAGCCGAAGCCGACACCGGTGCCGGTCGCGGCGAGTCCGGTCGCCAGCATGGCGCCGACGATGATCACCGAGGAAATGGCGTTGGTCACCGCCATCAGCGGCGAGTGCAGCGCCGGCGTCACGTTCCACACCACGTAATAGCCGACGAAGCAGGCGAGCACGAAAACCGTCAGCAGATAGACGAACGGCGCGCCGCCATGCGCGGCCGGGGCCACGGCTTCGGCGAGCTGGCGGGCGTGATCGGCGAGCGCGCTCGCGCGGTCCGCGAGCCCGGCGGCCTCTTCGGCCAGTTCATGGGGATTCATCGGCGGTTTTCCTCGACCTCACGCGGCTTTCGGGGGCTGGAACTGGCTATGGACGACCGCCCCGCCCCGGGTCAGCAGCACGCCTTTGACGATATCGTCGCTCTCGGGAAGCCGCGGCGCCTTCGCCTCCTTGTCCCAGAAGGTGGAGAGGAAGGTGAGCAGGTTGCGGGCGTAGAGATGGCTCGCGGCGACGGCGATGCGCCCCGGCCAGTTGCGCCAGCCGAGAATGGTGACGCCGTTTTCGGTGACATGGCTTTCCCCGGCCACCGTTTGCGCGCAATTGCCGCCCGAATCGGCGGCGAGATCGACGATCACGCTTCCCGGCCGCATCGCCGCCACCATCGGCGCGGTCACGATCACCGGCGCCTTGCGCCCCATCACCAGCGCGGTGCAGATGACGATATCGTTCTTGGCGATGGTCGCGGCCATCAACGCCGCCTGTTTCTGGCGGAATGCCTCGCTCATCTCCCTTGCATAGGCGCCGGTCTGGCCGGCGGTCTCCTCGTCCTCGACGCCGACGAAGCTCGCGCCCAAGGATTTGATCTCCTCCTTGGCGGCGGGGCGGACATCGGTCGCCGAGACGATGGCGCCGAGCCGGCGGGCGGTGGCGATCGCCTGCAACCCGGCAACGCCGGCGCCGATCACGAAGACGCGCGCCGGCGGCACCGTGCCGGCGGCCGTCATCATCATCGGAAATCCGCGCTGGAACGTCACCGCGGCCTCGGTGACGGCGCGGTAGCCGGCGAGATTGGCCTGGCTCGACAGCACATCCATCGCCTGGGCGCGGGTGATGCGCGGCAGCAATTCCATCGCCACGGCATCGATCCCGGCTTCCGCCAGCGCCGGCACCAGGGCGGGATCGGCGAAGGCATTGGCGATCGCGACCACGAGGGTGCCGCGCCGCATCTGCGCGCGGGTTTCGCCATCCGGCATCTGCACCGCGAACACGATCCCGGCCTCGGCGAGCATTGCGGCGGAATCGGTCGCGATCTCGGCGCCGGCGGCGCGGAATTCGTCATCGGCAATCGCGGCGCCATGCCCGGCGCCGGCCTCGACGACCACGGAGAGGCCGAGCCCGACCAGCTTTTTTACCGTCTCCGGCGTTGCCGCCACGCGAGTTTCGAAGGCGTCGCGTTCCCTCAACACCGCAAGGCGCATCCGACCGATCCTCCAACGATGAAACGCTCCCCGCCGCCATACGCGGCCCGCGCGACGCTGGCAAGGGTCAATCCGGGGCCCAGCCGGTCAACACCGCGAGCCGCAGCGTCGCCTTGACCCGCCCCTCGCTCCGCGGCAAGGCGGCGAGAGCGGCGGGAAACAGCGCCCGCGGCGGGATGCGCCGGCGGCGCGCGGTGAGCGCATTGCCCTCGCCGGCGGCGCGCAGATCGCGGAGCAGCGCCAGCGGATCGGCGTAGAGCAGGGCAATCTCCTCGCTATCGGCGACCGGCAAATGGAACCCGGCGCGCTGGAGAAGCCCGGCGCAGTCGCGCAGATCGGGAAACGGTGCGACGCGCGCCGCGGCGCCGCCGCTGATCTCGGCTTCCGCGTCCAACAGGGCGGCGCGCAGCTCGCCGAGCGTGCCGAGCAGCGGCAGGCTGGCAAGAAAAAGACCGCCTGGCGCCAAGGCGCTGCGGATCTGGATCAAGGCGCCGGGGAGATCATTGACCTCGTGCAGGGAGAGCGACGCGATCACCAGGTCGAAGCTGGCCGGCGCGAAGGGCAGAAACTCCTCGTCGAGGGCAAGGCACGGCGCACCCGAAAGCGCCGCCATCCGGGGTGAGAGATCGCCGGCGACCACGGCGATCCCGCGCGCCCGCAAGAGCGGCGCGACCACGCCGCGTCCGCCGAGATCGAGCGCGCGCGAAAACCGCCGCGTGGTATCGTCCAGCCGCTCGATCAGCCGCGCCGCGAAATCGTCCAATAGCGCCGCGACCGAACCGACCCGCATGGCCGCCCGCTCGCGCTTGCGGCGCACGGCGCGGCGGTCGAAAACCACCGGGGCCTCGGTCATGAGAGAAAAACCAAGGCGAGGGCGCCGCCCTCGACCCGCCGGGGCCGGCGGCCCCGGACCCGCATCCCGTTCGTCAAGCGGCGACCTTTCTCCATGGAGCGCGGGAGAATAGGCTTTGCCGCGAGCGGCGCAATGTTGACGCCGGGGCGGCAAACGCGCACATCCCCCGGGTCAGACGGTCGGACGGCCGCCGGCGGCAACGCTGGAGGAAAGTCCGGGCTCCACGGGAATACGGTGCCGGCTAACGGCCGGCGGGGGCGACCCCAGGGAAAGTGCCACAGAAAGGAAACCGCCCGGCCTCGGCGTTCGCGCCCGCCGGGCAAGGGTGAAAGGGTGCGGCAAGAGCGCACCGCGCCCGCGGCAACGCGGGTGGCAGGGTAAACCCCACCGGGAGCAAGACCGAATAGGGGCGGCCGGCATCGGCGGCGACGCCGCATGCCAGGGGCATTCCCGCCCCGCCGCCCGGGTTGGTCGCGCGAGGCGCAACGCGAGTTGCGTCCCAGAGGAATGGCCGTCTCGCGCCGCTCGGCGCGGACAGAACCCGGCTTACAGACCGTCTGGCGCTTTTTATTTCCCGCCCGCGTTGGGACCGGGCCGATAGAAGCCGCCGCGGAACAGCGGGATCATCGCCGCGACCCGGCCGGCATGGCGCAGCGCCAGCGGATCGAGCGCGGTGATCGCCGCGAACCGTCCGTCAAGCCGCGTCTCGATCTGCGTCAGATCCATCCCCGGCGCGACGATCAGCACATCCGCCCCGGCCGCGGCGGTGGTCGCGCCATTGACGCCATATTGTCTCGGGTCGGGGCCCAGACAAATCACCCGCGCCGCGCCGGCCAGGGCGTAATCGAGCTTGCCCGCATCCTGCCAGCGCAGCACCGCGATCACCGGCGCCGGCGGGCCGAGCAGGCCGCGTTGCGCGAGATCCTCGCGGAGCGAGGTCCAATCGACCGCCTGGAGATCGGGATCGGCGCCGCGCTCGAAATCGGGAAAGACGCGCGGCAGCCAGTTCAATCGCACCTCGCTCCCGACCAGCGCGAGCCCGATCAGCACCAGCGCCGCCGAAAGCGCGAGCCAGACCCTGACCAGCCGCCCGCCCGCCCGCACCCGCGCCGCGACCGCGCGGCCGAGCAGGGGGAGCAGAAAGAGATAGCCCGGCGCCGCCCAGTGGAACAAAACCTTCTGCCGCGCCCAGAGCGCGACCACCGCGAACACGATCACCGGCGGCGCGGCGAGCGAGAGCAGCAGCCAGCCCCGCCACTCGCGCGGGCCACGCCGCGCGGCGCCGACGGCGCAAACCATCAGCGGCAGCCAGATCCAGGGCAGCAGAAACAGCGCCTCGCCCCCCAGCACGAGCAGCGGCGCCAGCGGATGCCAGAAGCCGCCGAGCGCCCGCCCACCCTGGAACGCGAACGAGGCCCAGGCGTGGGTCGCGTTCCACAGCAGCACCGGGCTGAACACCAGGAGGGCGAGGGCGAGCGCGGCATAAACCGGCCAGCGCCGGAGCGCTTCCCGCCCTTCTGCGGTGGTGGCGAGAAAAAACGCCGCGCCGGCGAGGGTGAGCACGGCGGAATATTTGGCGTCGAGAGCCAGCCCGGCGGCGGCACCGCTCGCCAGCCACCACCGCGCCCGCCCCTCCTCGAGGGCGCGCAGCAGGGCGAGGGCGGCGGCGAGGAGCGCGCAATCGAGCGGGCCATCGGGCAGCACCCAGCCGCCGCTCGCGACCCCGAACACCGGCGCGAGGTTGAACAGCACCGCCGCCCAGAACGCCGCCCGGGCATCGAAAATCCGGGTCGTGAGCCGGATCAGAAGCCAGGTCGAAACCGCGAACAGAAGAATGAACGGCAGGCGGAGCAAGACCGGGCTCGCGCCGGCGCCAAACACCTGCTCCGCCCCCCAGGTGAGCCACCAGGCGAGCGGCGGGTGATCGAAATAGCCGAGCCGCCATTCCCGC
The DNA here is from genome assembly GCA_021841985.1 of Pseudomonadota bacterium. Next base: position 6,107 of record JAKCCP010000165.1, read on the forward strand.
CCGGCGGCGACCATGTAGCTCTCATCGATACCGAGCCCGAGCGCCCAGCCGAGGGCGAGACGGAGCAGCAGGGTCGCGAGAATGAGCCACAGCGCCGCCGGCAGCGGAGCCATGGCGGCGCGCGGAGGCAACGCGCCGCGGCCCCTCACTGCCCGTGCCGGGTCGCGGGCCAGTGGATGATGTGGCCGGGCGGGACCATGGGTGCCAAACGGGCGATCGCCGCCGCGACCGCGTCGGGGGCGTCGAAGAACTCGATCACCTCGGGCAAATCGACGGTCAGGCGCAACATGTCGGCGGCATGCACCTCGCCGCTCGCGCCGAACCCGGCGATGCCACGAAACACGATGACGCCGGGCAGCTTGACCTCGTCATGCAGGATCGCGAGCATTTCCTTGAGCAGCGAACGCCGCTTGCCGTGGTCCTTCTCGCTGATATAGACCCGCGCCACCCATACTTCGTCCCCCACCGCGCGCCTCCTACAGATTCCTGGCAAGATAAACGCCGACAAAGGCGCCAAGAAAACCAAGGCCGACCGACAACAGGATGTAAAGCCCCATTCTCAGCATTTCGCCGCGCTCGACGAGCTGCAACGCCTCCATCTCGAAGGTCGAGAAGGTGGTGAAGCCGCCGAGAACGCCGGTGAGGATGCCGGTGCGCCATTCCGGCGCGATGGTGATCCGCTCCAGTGTCGCGACGAACAGGAATCCCATCAGAAAACTGCCGATCAGGTTGATGCTCAGTGTCGCGTAGGGAAATTCTGTGCCCCAGGCTCCCTGGATCAGCACCGTCATCGCATAGCGCGCCCAGCAGCCGAACGTCCCGCCCACCGCGATCGCGACATAAGTCCATGGAATTCCCGCCATCTTCCCTCTTTCCCAACCGGCGTCGCGGCACGCCGCGCGAGAGCGTGATCGTCGGAGACGTTGATCACGCTCTCAAACAATAACTTAGAAGAGCATGTCTGGCTCTATTTGAACCAGGCATGCTCTTTTCTGAAACGGGACACTAGCGCGTCATGCGGCCGACCGTCGAGACCAGCTCCTCCACCTTGCGCCGCTGTTCCGCGACCCCCCCGGAGGCGAAGGCATCGGCGACGCAGTGTTCGACATGATCGAGCAGGATCTGTTCCTCGACCTTGTGCAGCGCCGCGCGCACGGCGGCGATCTGCGTCAGCACGTCGATGCAGTAGCGATCGCCCGCCACCATCCGCTGCAAACCGCTGATCTGGCCGGCGATGCGGTTGAGGCGCGCCTGCACCCCGGCCTTGGTGTCATCATGCATGATGGTCCTCGATCATATACCGGTATAAGGTATATTAGCATGCCCGCGGGGCAAGCGGCAAGTCTGCCGCGTGCCTCGCTTCTGCTTGTATTGCCGACAATTATGCGGCAGCCTCACGCTCTTGCGATGAGTGTCCGGCGGGCCGCCGATGTCGCCCTGAGGGAGCCGAAAGCCGCTTTCGTCACGCCTCGCGCCTTGCGCCAATGGGTGGAAAGGGAGCGTTCCTGTGGACCTTGCGCCGAAATACAAATTTTCGATCGCCGCCTGCGCGCGGTGGGAGACGAAAAACATTTCCGAATGGATCGCCTATCACCGCGCCATCGGCTTCGAGCATATTTATCTCTATTGTAACGACAACGATCCGGCCGAGCTTTATGAATGTCTTCTCCCGCTTCTCGGCGAAGCGTATCCCTTCATCACGTTCGTTCATTGTCCGTTTCAGGGATTTCAGGGGATGATGTACAAGCATTTTTTGAAAAATGTTTCTGCCGAAACAGAATGGTTCCTGTTTCTCGACATCGACGAATTCCTCGTCCTGAAAAATGTCGATGACATCACAGCCTTCATGAAAAATTACGAGGAGATTTGCGACGCGCTCTATTTCAACTGGATTTTCTTCGGCAACAATGGATTTGCCCAGCGGCCGGAGGGCAGCGTCTTGCTGCAATACACGCGGCGTGATCAATGGGTGAATCATTTCACCAAAACCCTCACCCGGCGATCCGCCCTGAACATCGAGCAGATCCTTGCCAAAGGAGAAGCCGGGTTCTGGCATGATTGGGGAATGCTGGCCGGGCCGGGGCTGCGGCGCATCAACGTGCTCGGCGATCCGATCGCCGACTATTATGCCGATTTTCCCAACAAGGCGCGGGAATATCTCGATGTCGAGGACCGTCAGGCGCGCATCATCGCCACCGCCGCGATCCATCATTTCGCCTTCCGCTCGGAAAGCGACATCGCGCGGCGCCTGGCGCGCGGCGTGGCGGGGGATTTCCACGGCCAGCTCGCCTTCAAGCGGGTGGTGGACGAGGGCTATCTCCAGAACTTTCTCGAAGATTTCAGCCGCGTCGAGGATTTCTATCTGCGCGATTACTGGCGGAGGCTGCTTGCCGCGGCCTGGCGCGCGAGCCTCGTGCCGCGCCCGCCGGGGCGCAATCTCGCGCTCGGCAAACCCGCGACCCAAAGCTCGGTCGCGTCCTGGTCTTGCGCGCCGGCGCCGGAAGAGGACGCCGCCCGCCTCGTCAGCGGACGATTTTCCGGCAAATACAACAACCATACCGGTTTCGATGCTCCGCCCTGGTGGCACGTCGATCTCGAACGGCGGGAGAACATTTGCGAAATCAGAATTTATAACCGGCTGGATGCCGATCCCGGGATCATGGCGCGCACCGCCCGGCTCGCCATCCTGATATCGGATGACACGCAAAACTGGCGCACCGTCTACGAGAGACAGGACGAGCACCCCTTCGGCGGGATCGATGGCACCCCGTTCATCTGGGCACCAAGCGACCCCCTGGCGGCGCGGTATGTGCGTATTTCCGGGCTGCATCCCGGCTATCTCCACCTCGATCAGGTGGAAATCTACTGAGCGTCGGCTTTTGTCGGTTTTCGCAGAACGCCCCGGCGCTCTATCGCCGTCCGTTATTCCGCCTGGCCGAAGGCCGACAATCCGGTTTGCGCGCGGCCGAGGATGAGGGCGTGGACGTCATGCGTGCCCTCATAGGTGTTGACCGCCTCCAGATTCATCACATGGCGGATGACGTGGTATTCGTCGGCGACCCCGTTGCCGCCATGCATGTCGCGGGCGGCGCGCGCGATGTCCAGCGCCTTGCCGCAGGAATTGCGCTTGCAGAGCGAGATCATCTCCGGTGCCGCGCGCCCCTCGTCGAGCAGCCGGCCAAGCCGCAGCACCGCTTGCAGGGCGATGGTGATTTCGGTCTGCATATCGGCGAGTTTCTTCTGGATCAATTGTGTCGCCGCCAGCGGCCGGCCGAACATCATCCGCCCGAGCGTGTACTCCCGCGCCGCGTGCCAGCAGAATTCCGCAGCGCCGAGTGCCCCCCAACTGATGCCGTAGCGGGCATTGTTGAGGCAGGAAAACGGCCCGCGCAGGCCCTTGACGCCGGGGAGCCGGTTTTCCGCCGGGACAAACACGTCCTGCATCATGATCATGCCGGTCATCGAGGCGCGGAGGCTGAATTTGCCCTCGATCTTGGGGGCCGAGAGCCCCGCCATGCCGCGCTCCAAGACGAAGCCGCTGATCTCGCCGGCATCGTCCTTGGCCCAGACCACGAAAACATCGGCGATCGGGGAATTGGTGATCCAGGTTTTCGACCCGTTCAGCACGAATCCGCCATCCACCGCCTTCGCGCGGGTGCGCATCGACGCCGGATCGGAGCCGGCATCGGGCTCGGTTAGGCCAAAGCAGCCGATTTTTTCGCCGGAACGCAGCCCGGGGAGGTATTTTTCCCGCAAGAATTCCGAGCCGAAAGCGTGGATCGGATACATCACCAGCGAGGATTGCACCGAAAACGCGCTACGATAGCCGGAATCGACGCGCTCCACCTCGCGCGCGATCAGCCCGTAGGAGACGTAATTGACCCCGGCGCAGCCATAACCCTCCAAGGTCGCGCCAAGGAAGCCCATCGCCCCCATTTCGTTCATGATCTCGCGATCGAAGCGCTCCTGGCGATTGGCCATGAGCACGCGCGGGAAAAGTTTTTCCTGGCAATAGTCGCGGGCGGCATCGCGGATGGCGCGCTCGTCCTCGCCGAGCTGATCATCGAGACGGAGCGCGTCATCCCACTGGAAAGCCGCGAACTTGCCCTTTTTCGCGACGCTGGTGACGTTCATTCCTGGGACTCCTCCTCTTCCGGTGGGATTGGCGCCGAGCCCGGGCTGGATTTGCGCGTCGGCAGCAGCATGAAAGCGGGGATGTCGATGCCGAAGCCGCGCACCGCCCCACCCCGGTCTTCGCCTCTGCTCTCCACCTTGGCCTCGCGCCCGCCACCCTGCCTGCCCGCCGCGCGGGCAGGGCGTTCGGCCGGTTGTTGCGGCCGCGCCGCGGTATTGCGTTCGTCTTCGTGCCTAGCGGTCGGGGAGGATGCCGGGGCAGATTCGGCAACAGAGGCGGGGGCCGATGTCTCCGCCGAGGGCCGGGCGCGTCCGCGTGGCGCGCGCGCGCTGGTTTTGGCTCCCGGCTGGCCTCCCGGCTTGGCCCCCGGCTGGGCCC
>JAKCCP010000342.1 GCA_021841985.1 Pseudomonadota bacterium
GAAACGATCGCCGCGCGCCGAGACTCAGTGACCCAAGACTCAGCAGAGGGTCGCGAGCAGCCCGGCCATCAATTTCCCGCGTGCGGCCAAACTGTCGATCTCGATATATTCGCCGAGGGTATGGAGCCCGTCCCCGAGCGCGCCGAGCCCGTCGAGCGAGGGAATGCCGAGCGCGCCGGTGAAATTGGCATCCGAGCCGCCGCCGGCGCTCTCATGGCCGATCGAAAAGCCGATCGATCGCGCGATGCCGCGCGCCGTCCGATAGAGGGCGAGGGTCGCGTCATCCGGCTCCCAGACCGGGCGCGTGACGCCGCGTGTCACGGTGAACGTGACGCCATCGGCGCTGTCGGAGAGCGCCAGCATGCGGCCGACCGCGTGGTCCAGATCGGCCTGGCGCTTGGCCATGCTGAGCGCCTCGCCGTGGCAACGGGTCGCGACGCAATTCACCCACTGCCCACCATGGACGACGCCGACACTGAAGGTGCAGTTCTCGTTCGTCATGCCCTCGATCTCGATGAGCTTCTGCGCCATGCGGCGGATCGCCGAACGCCCCTCGGCGAGCCGCGCGCCGGCATGGCTCGGCCGCCCGACCGCTTCGAGATGGAACCGCGCGATGGCGTAGCGGCCGGTGACCACGGCGCCATCGCTCCGCCCCGGCTCCGGCACCAGGACGAAGCGGTGACGCGCGGCCTCGGCCTCGATGAGATCACGGGTACTCGGGCTGCCCACCTCCTCGTCGCTGGTCAGCAGCACGGTGACCGGAAGCGGCGTCGTGACGCCGGCCTTCGCCAAGTGCCGGAGCGCTTCGAGGGCGAGGAAATTGCCGCCCTTCATGTCGAGAATGCCGGGGCCGTAGCAACGCCCGTCGGTTTCGCGCCAGGGCAGGTCGGCGAGGGTTCCGATCGGGTGGACGGTATCGAGATGTCCCATCACCAGGATGCCGGGCTCACCGGCGCGCGGGTGCGGCAGATGGGCGCGGACGCAATCGCCGAACCCCATCCGTCCCGGGATGCGCTCGATCCTCGCCCCCATCACCGCGAGATCACGGCTCGCGACCGCCATCATGCGATTGACCGCGACGGCATCGAAGGTCGGCGATTCGCATTCGATCCAGGGCCTGAGACCGGCGAGCATCGCCGCCGTGTCGAAGGGAAGGGTGTTGGGGTCCAGGGTGCTGCTCATGCTGTCCTCACCTCATTTCCGCACATCGACGACGCTGCGCCCACGCACCCGCCCGGCGAGGATCGCCTCGGCGCGGGCGGGGAGATCGCCAAGGCCGATCTCTTCGGTCACCGCAGCCAGATCCGCCGCCGTCAGTTCTCGCGCCAGCCGTCGCCAGGCTTCCTCGCGCGGCGCGGGTGGGCATTGCACGGAATCGATCCCGAGCAGGGCCGCGCCGCGCAGAATGAAGGGGAACACGCTGGTCGGCAGATCGGCGCCGCCGGCCAGGCCGCACGCGGCAACCGCGCCGCCATAGGCGGTCGCCGCCAGCACATTGGCGAGGATCGTGCCGCCGACGGTATCGACCGCGCCCTGCCAGCGCTCGGCCTGGAGCGGCTTGCCCGGCGCCTGATAGGCGGCACGTTCGAGGATCGCGATAGCGCCCTGCCCTTCCAGGAACGCCCGCTCGGTGGCCCGCCCGGTCAGCGCCGTGACCTGATAGCCGAGCCGCGAGAGCAGCCGCACCGCGATGCTGCCAACCCCGCCCGCCGCCCCGGTCACCAGGACATTGCCGCCCTTGGCGATGCCGTGGCGCTCCAGCGCCATGACGGCGAGCATCGCCGTGAACCCGGCGGTGCCGATCGCCATCGCTCGCCGGCAATCGAGGCCCTCGGGCAGCTTGACCAGCCACTCGCCCTTGACCCGGGCGCGTTCGGCAAACCCGCCGGACCAGTTCTCGCCGACCCCGAAGCCGGTCAGCACGACACGCTCGCCGGGCCGGAAGCGCGGGTTTTCGGAGCCGGCGACGGTGCCCGCGAAATCGATCCCGGGGATGATCGGATAGTGGCGCAGAATGCGGTTCCGCCCGGCGAGCGCGAGCCCGTCCTTGTAGTTGAAGGACGAGTATTCGACATCGACGGTGACGTCCGCCGCCGGCAGATCGGCGTCGGTCAGGGTTTCGAGGGCGAGCGTCTGCTGCCCGCCTTCCTCACGCGCGACCAGGGCGCGAAAGCCGCTCTTGCTCATGCTCATCCTCGGTTCTCCTGGCCGCCGTTTCTCGCCATCGGGGTCTCGCCGGCCGGCGGCGGTGAGTATCCGGCCTCGCGCCGGGCGAGGCAAGGCGGCGCTGCCTGCCGCCCCCCGAAGCCCTTGCCGCGGCGGCGACGCTGGGCGATAAGGGTGCCGGGAGGTCGGCGGCGGACGGGCGCCTCGCCAACCCGGTCAGGTCCGGAAGGAAGCAGCCGCAACGAGTTTCCGCTTGGGTCGTTGGTCCGGCCTCCCACCCCGAAACCCTGTCAGGGAAGCCGCCGCGGCGGCTCGGTCCGCCCCGCGCATGTCCGGCCTGTTCGACCCCTCCCCCCCGCCCGCGTCGCCGACCCCGCCGGGGCCGGGGCTGTTCGGCGATGCGCCACCGCCCGTGGACACCGCGGCCGCCGCCTATCGGGTGCTCGCGCGCAAATACCGCCCGACGCTCTTTGAGGATCTGATCGGCCAGGAAACCATGGTCCGGGTGTTGCGCAATGCGTTCGCGCAAAACCGCGTCGCCCATGCCTTCATGCTGACCGGCGTGCGTGGTGTGGGCAAGACCACGACCGCCCGCATCATCGCCCGCGCCCTCAACTGCACCGGCCCCGACGGCAAAGGCGGCCCGACCGCGACGCCGTGCGGCGCATGCGCCGATTGCCGCGCCATTCTCGCCGACCGCCATCCCGATGTCATGGAAATGGACGCGGCCTCGCGCACCGGCGTCGATGACGTGCGCGAGATCATCGAGGCGACGCGGTTTCGCCCGCTCCAGGCGCGCACCAAGGTGTTCGTCATCGACGAAGTCCACATGCTGTCGCGCAACGCCTTCAACGCGCTCCTCAAAACCCTGGAGGAGCCGCCGCCGCACGTGAAATTCATCTTCGCCACCACCGAATTGCGCAAGGTGCCGATCACCGTGCTGTCGCGCTGTCAGCGCTTCGATCTCCGGCGCGTTGCGGCCGCCGATCTCGCGGCGCATTTTGCGCGCATCATTGGGCTGGAGGGCTTCACCGCCGAGCCCGAGGCGCTGGCACTGATCGCCCGCGCCGCCGAGGGCTCGGTGCGTGACGGGCTTTCGCTCCTCGACCAGGCGATCGCCGAGGCCCCGGCCGGCGGGCGGGTCAGCGCCGCCAGTGTCGCCGAAATGCTGGGGCTCGCCGATCGCGAGATGGTGTTCGATCTCATCGAGGCGGTGCTCGCCGGGCGGGTTCCCGAGATGCTGGCGATCACCGCCCGGGCCCATGAATTCGGCGCCGATTTCGCGACGCTCTTGCAGGATCTGCTGGCCCTCGTCCATACGCTGAGCCGGCTCAAGACGATCCCGGAATTGCGTGCGAGCAGCGAATTCACCGAGGCCGAGCGGGTGCGTGGCGCGGCCCTCGCGGTGCGCGTTGCGATCCCGGTGCTGGCGCGCGCCTGGCAGATGCTGCTCAAGGGTCTCGCCGAGGTCGAACAAGCGCCGGACGCGCGGGCGGCGGCGGAGATGGTGCTGATCCGCCTCTGCCATGTCGCCGATCTGCCGCCGCCGGGGGAAATTCTGCAACGCCTGGCCACCGCGCCCGCCGCCGCCCCGCCCGCCCCGTCATTCCCGCCATCGCCCTCCGGCGGCGATGGCGCCCGCGCCGTCATCGGCGGCGGCACGGTTTCGGCGCCGCTGCCGGGAAGCTTTCGCGAGGCGGTGGCGTTGGTCGCGGCGGCGCGCGAGGCAACCCTCCATGCCCATCTGCTGCACGGCGTCCATCTCGTGCGCTATGCGCCGCCGGTGATCGAGCTTCGCCCCGAGGCCGATCTCCCGCGCGACCTCGCCGCCCGCTTCGCCGCCGTGCTCGCCGAGGCCAGCGGCCGGCGCTGGACGATCGCGCTCGCGACGGCCGCGGGCGAGCCGACGCTCGCCGAACAGGGGCGGGCCGCGGATGCGGCGCGGCGCGAGGCAGCAATCCGCCATCCCCTGATCCAGGCGATCATGGCGGCGTTTCCCGGCGCCCGCATGGAGGCGGTGCATACCGCCGGTCTCGACGCCTACGGCCTGCCGGCCATCGGCGGCGGGGAAGCCAGGCCAGTTTTTGATCCCGATGACCCGGGTTTCGACCCCGCCAACCCCGCCGGCGATGACGCCGCGGGTTTCCCCGAGGAGTTCGACGCATGAAAAATCTCGCCGGCCTGATGAAACAGGCCTCGCAAATGCAGCAGAAAATGCAGGAAATGCAGGCAAGGCTGGAGGGGATGGAAATCGAGGGCGAATCCGGGGCCGGCATGGTGCGCGTAACCCTCACCGGCAAAGGCGAGATGAAACGCATCAAAATCGACCCCAAACTCGCCGACCCCGCCGAGATGGAGGTTCTGGAGGATCTCATCATCGCCGCCCACGCCGATGCCAAACGCCGGCTGGAAAGCGTCACCGCCGGCGAGATGCAAGCGCTGACCGGCGGCATCAACCTGCCGCCGGGGATGACGCTGCCGTTCTAAAAAGAAAAAACAGAAAAAATGTTCTTTTTTGAAAAAAAAGAACCAAAAAACTTTTATCCGCTGGGCAGTGCCTTCGGCACTGCCGCGCCGAGGAAATGGGGAGAAAGTCTTCTTGCTTCTTTTTCTTCAGAAAAAGAAGATTTTCTTCCAATATTTTCTGGAGTCTGACCTTGGGTGGGCCGGAAATCGCGCGGCTGATCGCGCTGCTCGGGCGGCTTCCCGGGCTTGGCCCGCGCAGCGCGCGGCGGGCGGCGCTGTGGCTCTTGCGCGAGCCGGAGGCGCGTCTCGCGCCGCTTGCCACCGCGCTCGCCGCCGCCGGCGCCGCGATCCGGCAATGCCGGGCGTGCGGCAATCTCGACAGTGTCGATCCCTGCGCGATCTGCGCCGATCCCGGGCGGGAGGCGGGCCTCGTCTGCGTCGTGGACGGGGTGGGCGATCTCTGGGCGATGGAACGGGGCGGGCTTTTTCGCGGGCGCTATCACGTGCTGGGTGGGTTGCTTTCGGCGCTCGGCGGCGTCGGGCCGGAGGATTTGAACCTCGCGCCGCTGCTCGCGCGCCTCGAGGCTGGCGGGGTGCGGGAGGTCATTCTCGCCTTGCCGGCGACGGTGGAGGGCGCGACCACCATGCATTGGCTCGCCGACCGGCTGCGCCCGAGCGGGGTTGCCGTCAGCCGCCTCGCCCAAGGCGTGCCGATGGGCGGCACGCTGGAGACGCTCGACGAGGGCACGCTGGCGCAGGCCCTTCGCGCCCGGCGCTACGAGGAGGCGCCGTGATGGCGGGGACGGACGGCATCGCGACGGTCCGCCCTGATGGCGTGTTCCTGCTCGCGGGGGAGAGATATCGCGCCGCACTCGGGCGCGCCGGCGTGCGGGCCGAGAAAAGCGAGGGCGATGGCGCGACGCCGGTTGGATTGCTGGCGCTCCGCCGCGTGCTCTACCGCGCCGATCGCGTCGCGATCCCGCGCGTCGCGGTCCCGCGCGAGCCGATCGCCCCCGCGGATGGCTGGTGCGACGATCCCGCCGACCCCGCCTATAACCGCATGATCCGCCTGCCCCATCCCGCAAGCCACGAGGAATTGTGGCGGCGGGATGGGCTCTATGACATCATCGGTGTGCTCGGCTGGAACGATGATCCACCGCGCCCGGGACGCGGCTCGGCGATTTTCCTCCATGTCGCAACAGTGGATTTCGCGCCGACCGCCGGCTGCATCGCGCTCGCTTTGCCGGATTTGCGCGCAGTCCTCGCCGCCGGACTCAGCTTCGTCGAGGTTTTGCCGGGCTGAGCGGCCAGCGCCCGGCGGGCGAGGCGGCCGTGGATCGCGGCGAGTTTTTTCCCCGATCGGCAGAGCGGCGCGCAGCGTGCCGCCGCCCCGCGCGCGCCATTCACCGGTGCCTCGCGCGCATTGACGAAATCACCGCGGTTGCCGGTATCGAGATAGCTCTCCACCGCCAGCCCCTCGCTCAGCAGCACGTCATGGCCGGCGAGTTCAATATGGAAATAGCGCACCCGTGCCACCGGCTCCTCACGGATGGTGCTGCCGTTGACGAGGAATTTGACCGGGATCAGCACGCCGTCGACGAACACCGCGTGATCGGGCGAGAGCACGATATCGCGCCGCGGCACGCCATCGGCAAACGCATGGGCGGCGATGCGGATCGGGCGCACGCGCGCCGGATATTTATGGCGCAGGCAATCGATGTCGCGCCAGCCGATCCAGATGATCCGCGCGCTCCCCCCGCGCGCGAGCGAAACCGCCTCCCCGACCGCCAACGCCTCGACCGCGACCGCGCCGGCGGGCGTTTCGATGCGCGTGCCGGCGGCGAAGCAGGGCAGCGTGAGGGTGATATCGGTGCCGCTCGCGCCGTCGCTGGAGAGCTGGAAAGCGCTCGCCGCATAGGTGCCGGGCATGGCGAGGGCGGCGATCGGCGTGCCGGCGTCGCTGAGGCTCAGCATGTGGTTGCCATAGGTCAGCGTATCCGCGCCGGGAGTGAAGCCGGCGGTGGTGAGATCGATGACATCGCCGCTCGCGAACCCCTCGATGGTGCCGAAGAACTGCCCCGGATCGGCGAGGGCGAGCACGCCGGAGGCGGCGGTGAAATCGATGCCTTGCGAGCCGGCGAGGGCGCCATCGAGCACCAGCCCGCCGCCGGCGCCGATCGTGGCCAGGCCGCTCGTGCCGCCGCTCGCGGCCATGGCGTTGGCGAGAACGATGGTCCCGCCCGCCGCCTCGATCAGCGCGTTGTTGGTGAGCGTCCCGGTGATGTCGATGGTGCCGCTCGCCGCGAGCACCGTTCCGGTATTGGTGATGCCGCCGGAGAGCGTGCTGGCCCCGATCCCGGCGAGTTTTTCGACCACGCCGGCATTGCTGATGGCATTCGCGTTATAGCCGGTGAGCGCGGCATCGGCGGTGATCTCGAGCGTCCCCGCCGAGGCGACGACGATCTGGCCGGTGCTGCTCGCGCTCCCGATCGAGGCGGCGCCGTCGAGCAGCATTGTGCCGGTGTCGCTGAGCACCGCGCCGCCCGAGACGGCGAGCCCGCTCGCTTCGGCTTGGCCGCTGACGGCGACGGTGCCGGCGCCGCTGATCGCGCCGTCGAGCGAGGCGGCGCCGGAGAGGGTGAAAACGGTGCCGTCCGGGGCCAAGGTGCCGCCGCCGGCGAGCGTGAAATCGCCGGCATAGCCGCCGCCGGCGGCGGCGACGAGTTCGGCGGCGCCGAGAACGCCGAGTCCGGTGACGGAGAGCGCGACGCCGGGCGTCAGCGTGTAGAAGCTGATCGCGTTGCCACTGGTCGCCGCCGCGCCGGCGGTAAGCGCCAGCGTTCCGGCGCCGGCAAGCGTGCCGCCCAGCGTCGCCGCCCCGGCGGCGAGCGAGAGCGTGCCGCGCTGGACCGCGATGGTGCCGGTATTGCTGAGATTGCCATAGAGGTAGCTGATGCCGTTGCCGGCGGTTTTTTCGAGCAATCCGGCATTGTCGATGGCGTCGGTGCCGGCGGTGTTGATATTGGCGTCGGCATTGATCGCGAAGACGCCGCCCGACTGGATATCGAGCAGCGGAGAATCGTTGATCCCGGCGCCGAGTTCGATATTGCCGTCCTGGGTGATGGTGCCGGAGAGATCGACGGTCTCGGAGCCGCTGATGGCGAGGCCGTCGGCGATGGCGCTGCCGGTGACGGCGATGGTGCCGGCACCGCTCACCGTTCCATCCAGCGTCGCGTTGCCGGCCAGGGTCAGCGCCGCACTCCCATTGGCGAGCGTCGCACCGGCGGCGAGGATGAATTTATCGGCGAGATCGAGCGCGCCGGCGAGCGTCGCCACGGCGCCGTTGTCCAGCGCGAAGGCGCCGGCGGTGATGGAAAGCCCGCTCCCCAGCGTCGCGTTGCCGGCGAGCGCGATGGTGCCGGCGCCGCCGAGTTCGCCGGCGAAACTCCCGGCGCCGGTAAACAGAAGCGCGCCATCGGCGGCGAGAATGGTGCCGGTGCTGGTGATCGGCGCGGCGATCGTCGCGACCCCGGCGCCGCCGGTTTTCTCGAAAATCCCGGCATTGGTGATCTCGGCGGTGGCGCCGGCGGCGATGGCATTGTCGCCGAGGCTGTCGAACAATGCGCCTGCGGTGATCGAGAGATCGCCGGCGCCGCCGGCGCCCAGCGTGATCGCGCCGCCATCGAACAGGGTGCCGCTATCGATCAGGCTGGCATCGCCGCCGATGATGGCCCCCGCGAGGTCGCCGGTGCCGGTGACGATCAGGCTGCCCGCCCCGGTGAGCGTGCCGGCGAGCGTCGCCTCGCCGCTCAGGGTCGGCGTCTCGCCGCCGAGCGCGAGCTGGCCGGCGGCGGCGAGGGAGAAATCGCCGGAATAGGCGAGCGGGGTTTGCAGCGTCAGCGCATCGGCGATGTCGATACCGCCGGTGGTGATCGCGGCGCCGGCGGCGATGGTGCCCCCGCCCGACGCGAAATCGAGGGTGCCGCCGCCGCTGATGGTGCCGGCGATGTCGGCGCTGCCAAGCTGCAAGACGTTGGCGCCGAGTGCCACGGAATCGCCGGCGGCGAGCGAGAACGAGCCTGCGATGGTGCCGCCGGAGAGGAGATCGAGCGCGCCGCCATCGACCGTGAGGGCGCCGTTCCAGGAGAGACCGCTATCGACGGCAAGCGTGCCGGCGTGGAGCAGCAGCGTCACCAGATCGCCGCCGGCGAGTGCCGCGACGGTGGTATTGTTGACGAAGGTGATGGTCTCGGCGGTGCTGCCGTCATTGGGAATGATCGCGTCGTCGGTGCTTCCGGGCGGGGTCGCCCAGCCGCTCGACCAATTCCAGCTATCGAGCGTGATCGCCGCCGAGGGGGTGCTGAACACCGGTGATGCCGGCGCGAGCAGGATCTCGGTGCCGTTCGCGCCATCATTGGCGAGGGCGAGCGCGGGAGACGAGCCAAGCCCCGGCAGAGCGAGCGCGCCGACCACGCTCGCCGGCCCGCCATCGCTGGCGTCGGTCAGGGTCAGCGTGCCGCCGCCATAGGAAAATCCGTTGGCCTGGACATTGGCGAGGTCGATGGTGTCGCCGGCGGCGAAGCCGGAGATCGTCGCGGCGACGGACGCCAGGGCGTCGAGGGTGAGGGCGGCGCCGGCGGCGGCGAAATGGATCGTCCCCGCCGCCGCGCCGCCGAGGATGGCGGAGGCCCCGGCGCCGAGGCTCAGCGTGCCGCCGCCGGCGAGCCCGCCGGCGACCGAGAGCGCGCCGTCACCAATCGAAATTTCGCCGCTATTGCTGACCGCCCCGGTGAGATCGAGTGTGCCGGCTTCGAGCGCGAGCGTGCCCTGATTGACCAGCGCCGCGGCGATGGTGGCGGCGCCGAGGCCGTTCCAGGCGGTGATCACGCCGTCATTGACCAGCGTGCCGGAACCCGAAATCAGCGCCGCGGCATCGATGGTGAGCGAGCCGCCGGCACCGACGAGAAGCTCGGTCCCGCCGCTCGCGGTGCCGAGGGTGAGCGGACCGTCGGCGGCAGCGGCGCCGGAAACCGCGAGAGTCGCGCCGCCTTCGGCGACCAGGCCGGAAAGGTCGGCGCTCCCCGCAAGCGTCAGCGTGCCCGGCCCGGCGAGGGTGCCATCGAGCGCGATCTGGCTGCCCGCGAGGGTCAGGCTTTCGCCGCCGAGCGCGATCGTCGTCCCCTGTCCGAGGGAAAAACCGCCGGCATCGGCGAGCGAGGTCGCGAGGGTGAGTTCGCTGCCGGCGCCGCTCACCGCGAGGTCGGCGACGGTGACGACGACGCCGCTATCGAGGGTGAAGCTGCCGCCGCCGGCGAGAAGCAGCGTGCCGGCGCCTTCGAGCGCGCCGCCGAGGCTGCCGGCGCCGCCTTCGAGCGCGAGGGTTCCGGCGTCGGCGGCGAGGGTGCCGGTATTGCTGAAGGTGGCGGTGACGTAGCTGGTGCCATCGCCGCCGGTTTTCGCGAAATCGCCGGCATTGCTGATCGCGCCCAGGCCGGCGGCGGCGCCGATCGCGGCGTCGGTGAGAATAGTGAAATTCGCCCCGGCGGCGATGGCGATCTTGCCGCCGCCCTCCAGCGTCATCGGCCCGTCCATGGTGACGCTCGCGGCGTCGGCGAGGGTCGCGTCGCTCAGGATCAGGCCGTTGAGATCGCCGGCGCCGGTGATGCTGACGATGTCGGCGGCCGACGCACTCGCGCCGGCGACCACCCCGCCGAGGCTGGCCGCGCCCGAAAGCGTCAGGGTCTCGTTCGGGGTCGCGAAGGCGAGGCCGCTGCCCGGCCCGAGGGTGAAATCGCCGCCATAGCCGAGCCCGCCATCGAGGGTCAGGGTGGTGCCGGCATTGAGCGCCTCCAAGGTGGCGATGGTGACGACGGCGCCGGCGCCGACCGCGACTTGGGCGCCGCCGAACAGGGCCAGCGCGCCGCCGCCGCTGATCGTCCCGGCAAGCGCGCTTACCCCGCCATAAAGGCCGAGCATGCCATGCG